>SDZE01000311.1 GCA_004173095.1 Bradyrhizobiaceae bacterium | reverse complement strand
ATACCCGCGGCGTATTGATTGCTGCGTTCAAGAAAGCGCGCATATTCGAACCAGAGGGTCGCCGCGTCATTGCCGCCTTCGCGCGCCGCACGGGTCTCGGCGGCTTCGGCGAGCAGTTCGGATGCGGTGGCGGTATCGCGGCGGCGCTCATACAAGGACGCGGCGTTGAGATAGGCAGCGACGGTCAGGTGATGATGGTCGCTCTGCCTGACCTCGCGCAGCGCATTCTTCAGACGGCTGCGGCCGCTATCGGCATTGCCGGCACGCAGGATGTTGAAGGCATCCATGATCTTGGCCGTGAGTTCGCGCTCGCTGGGGCCGCGGCGAGTCTGGGCTTCGGCCGGGAGCGTTGTCGCCGGCAAGAGGGCAGCAGCGGCGAGGGCGATGGCCAATCGACCGGCCAGCCAGGCGGCTGCGGTGCGTCGGGACCGGAACGAGAGATACATGGTTGGCTCGGACTATTTGCACCCGGATGTGGTGTCGCCGGCGCGCGCCATCGGCTTGCCGTTGACGAACACGCCATGGCTGCCGGAGGTCGTCTTTGAGCCGCATTCGGTGCTGCCGCCGACTACGGCGACCGGTTTGCCGTTGATATAAACGCCCTTGGCGCCCTCGATGATCTTGCCGTCGGTCGTGGTGTCGCCGACGCGTGCCGCCGGCTTGCCGTTGACGGTCACGTTCGTCGCGCCCGATGTGATCTGGCCGGGCTGCTGCGCTGAGGCAGTGGTGGTCAGGCCGGCAACGAGGAGCAGGGAGAGAACGGTATGTCGCATCATCATTCCAATAGGTTGTCGCGGTTGTCGAAGTCGGTTGTTGGGGTTTGTTGCGCGAAAGAGCGGACGGGTTCAGTTGCCTAAGGAAGCGCATGATGTAAGCCTGTACCGGCGCGGGCAAGGCATGATGCCGCAACGAGCCATGCGTCAGAGCCGTCCAAGGCCGTCAAAGTGGGAAGGAACCAAAAGTCATGATCTATGAATTGCGCATCTATCGCTGCCTGCCGGGCCGGCTGCCGGCATTGCTCAAGCGTTTCGAGACGGCGACGTTGAAGCTGTGGGAAAAACACGGCATCCGCCAGGCCGGCTTTTTCACGACCGTGATCGGCGAATCCAACAACGATCTGACCTACATCCTGAAATGGGACTCACTGGCCGAACGTGAAAAGCTCTGGGCGGCGTTCATGACGGATCCGGACTGGATGTCGGCCCGCGCCAAGTCCGAGGAAGACGGCCCAATCGTCGGCAATATCGTCAGCCAGTTGCTGACGCCGACAGCGTTTTCGGCGCTGAAATAGGCGTGCGCACGGGCGTTGCCCGGTCGGGCACCGCTTCCGTTGCAACCCTCATATCCGCAACGGCAGGAGGGATGATCCGGGCTTGCATCCCGTCCATTCCTGCGGTTGATGGTCGCGATCCGTGCCCGGGAGATCGTCTTGACCGTACCAGCCGCTGCTGCCCCCATCGTCGAACTCGGCTCCGTCCGTTTTGGCAACGCTCTGCCGCTCTCGGTGATTGCTGGCCCATGCCAATTGGAGAGTCGGCAGCATGCGCTGGAAATGGCGCAGGCTCTGAAAGAGATCGCGGAGCGGCTGAATATCGGCCTCGTCTTCAAAACCTCGTTCGACAAGGCGAACCGAACCAGCGCCAGCGCTGCACGCGGCATCGGCATCGACGACGCTTTGCCGATTTTTGCGGAAATTCGCGAGACCTTGGGTCTGCCGGTGCTCACCGACGTGCATGAGAACGATCAGTGCGCGCGGGCGGCGGAAGCCGTGGACGTGCTGCAGATCCCGGCCTTCCTGTGCCGGCAGACTGATTTGCTGCTGGCAGCGGCTGCGACCGGCAAGGTGGTCAACGTGAAAAAGGGACAGTTCCTGGCGCCGTGGGACATGGCCAATGTCGTCAAGAAACTGGTTGGGGCGGGCAACGACCGTGTTCTGGTCACCGAGCGCGGCGCGTCATTCGGTTACAACACGCTGGTGTCGGACATGCGCGCATTGCCGATCCTGGCGCGCACCACCAATGCGCCGGTGATCTTCGACGCCACCCATTCGGTGCAGCAGCCGGGCGGCAAGGGTGAGTCGTCGGGCGGCGAGCGTGAATTCGTGCCGGTGCTGGCCCGGGCCGCGGTGGCAGTTGGCGTCGCCGGCGTGTTCATCGAGACCCATCCTGACCCCGACAACGCGCCCTCCGATGGTCCGAACATGGTGCCGCTGCGCGACTTCGAGGCGCTGGTGAAGAACCTGATGGCGTTCGACGCGCTGGCCAAAGAGACGGCGGCCACGGCGTGAGCTCCCCGCATCGGTTCGCCATTTGCATCGTGATGGCGCGCTGATGCTGCCGCCGGTCATCAAAGTCATTGCATTGGCGTCGTTCGCCGCAGCTTTGTCGCAGCGCGCGCTCGATCCGGTGTTGCCGCATGTCGCCGACGATATGCTCGTCACCGTTGCCGTCGCGGCCGGCCTGTCCTCCGCGCTGGCGTTCACCTTCGCCATCGTGCAGCCGGTGCTTGGCGCCGCCGCTGACATGTTCGGCAAGGCGCGGCTGATGATCGTCTGCCTGGTGCTGCTCGGCGTCGCCAGCATTCTCGGCGCCATGACGACCAACTATTCGTTGCTGCTGGCGACGCGCGTGCTCGCGGGCATCGGGGCAGGCGGTGTGTTTCCCGTGACGCTCAGCCTGACCAGCGATCTGGTCGGGCCGCAGCAGCGACAGGTTGCGCTCAGCCGCGTGATGGCCGGCGCCATGACCGGCAATCTGCTCGGCTCGACTGCCTCCGGCATCATTGGCGATCTGTTCGGCTGGCGCGGCGTGCTGGTGATCCTCGGCGGGCTCGCGATCGCGGCGTCCGTTGCCGTCGCGCTCGGCTTCAAGGGCGCGGCAATCCACCAGCCGACCGCAAAGGCGGATTTCGGCAAATTGGCGCAGGGCTACAAGGTCATCTTCCGCAACCCGAACACGCTGATCGTCTACAGCGCAGTATTCGTCGAGGGCTGCTGCATCCTTGGCCTGTTTCCCTATGTGTCGTCATTCCTGTTCGACGGCGGTGTCACCAGTCTGTCGATCGCCGGCCTGGTGCTGGCGTGCTTCGCTGTCGGCGGTCTGCTCTATACGCTCACCGTCCAGCGCATGCTGGCGCGGCTCGGCATCAATGGCATGATGATCTATGGCGGCATCGTCATCGCGATCCAGCTGGCCGCCACCGCCTTCAGCCCGAACTGGCAGATCCAGGCCCTGAGCCTTCTGATCATGGGCTGGGGCTTTTATATGCTGCACGGCTCGCTGCAGATCTTCTCCACCGAGCTGTCGCAGGAAGCCCGCGCCAGTGCGATGTCCATGCATGCGTTCTGCTTCTTCATGGGCCAGTCGGTCGGCCCGATCGCCTACGGCTTCGGTCTCGCCCATCTCGGCAAGGCACCGACGCTGCTGATCAGCGCCGCGATCGTGTTCGCACTGGGTTTCGCCAGCGCGCGATTTCTAAAGCAGCGCAAACCGGCGGATGCCGCTGGCTAGCCCCGTCCGCGATATGGCGCCACGCCCTGGTCCGGCACCCAGACGCCCTTGGGCAACCGGCCGGTCTGCCAGAACACGTCGATCGGGATGCCGCCGCGCGGGTACCAGTAGCCGCCGATGCGCAGCCATTTCGGCTTGATGGTGTCGGCGATGCGCTTGCCGATCGCCACGGTGCAATCCTCATGGAAAGCGCCGTGGTTGCGGAAGGAGGCGAGATACAGTTTCAACGCCTTTGACTCCACCAGCCACTGGCCGGGGACGTAGTCGATCATCAAATGAGCGAAATCCGGCTGTGCCGTCATCGGGCACAGCGAAGTAAATTCCGGCGCCGTGAAGCGGACGGTGTAATCGGTGCCCTTTTGCGGATTGGGCACTCTGTCGAGCTGGGCGGCCTCGGGGGAGGTCGGCCATTCGACGGCACGGCCAAGCTGTAGTTCCGGCTCGGCTCTGGACGGTTTGCGAGGGGTTTTCGACATGGGGGTCTCCGTTGCGGCGTGTCTTAGCCAATCCGCCGTCCGCCGTCACGCCAATCGGGGTTTTCCCGCTCCGTCCCATGGGCTAGAAGCGGCGCCAACCATCCCAACCCGCACCATAAGAGGGCTCTCCATGACCGCCATCGTCGACATCATCGGCCGCGAAATTCTCGATAGCCGCGGCAATCCCACCGTCGAAGTCGATGTGGTACTGGAAGACGGCAGCATCGGCCGTGCCGCGGTTCCCTCGGGAGCCTCGACCGGCGCGCATGAGGCTGTCGAACTGCGCGATGGCGACAAATCCCGCTATCTCGGCAAGGGCGTCCAGAAGGCGGTGGATGCCGTCAACGGCGAGATCTTTGACGCGATCGGCGGCATGGATGTCGAAAACCAGATCCAGCTCGACGAGACCATGATCGCGCTCGACGGCACCCTGAACAAGTCGCGGCTCGGCGCCAATGCCATTCTCGGCGTCTCGCTGGCCGCCGCCAAGGCGGCTGCGGAGTCGCTCGACATGCCGCTGTATCGCTATGTCGGCGGCACCTCGGCGCGCACGCTGCCGGTGCCGATGATGAACATCATCAATGGCGGCATGCATGCGGACAACCCCATCGACTTCCAGGAATTCATGATCATGCCGGTCGGCGCGTCGAGCTTCGCCGAAGCGCTGCGGGCTGGTGCAGAGATCTTCCACACCCTCAAAGGCGAGTTGAAGAAGGCCGGCCACAACACGAATGTCGGAGACGAGGGTGGCTTTGCGCCCAATATCGGCTCGGCCGAAGCGGCGCTCGATTTCGTGATGTCTGCGATCAGCAAGGCCGGCTACAAGCCCGGCGATGACGTCATGCTGGCGCTCGATTGCGCCTCCACGGAGTTCTTCAAGGACGGTGCCTATGTCTATGGCGGCGAGAACAAGACCCGCAGCATTTCCGAACAGGCCAAGTATCTCGCCCAGCTCGTCGCCAACTATCCGATCGTGTCCATCGAAGACGGCATGTCGGAAGACGATATGGACGGCTGGAAGGAAGTCACCGATCTGATCGGCAAGAAGTGCCAGCTGGTCGGCGACGATCTGTTCGTCACCAATGTCACGCGCCTGGAAGAAGGCATCAAGGCGGGCCGCGCCAATTCGATCCTGGTCAAGGTCAACCAGATCGGCTCGCTCACCGAAACGCTGAGCGCCGTCGAGATGGCCTTCAAGGCGGGCTACACGGCTGTGATGTCACACCGTTCGGGCGAGACCGAGGACGCGACCATCGCCGATCTTGCCGTCGCCACCAATTGCGGACAGATCAAGACGGGCTCGCTGGCGCGTGCAGATCGCACGGCCAAATATAATCAGTTGCTGCGCATCGAGCAGCAGCTCGGCACCCAGGCGATCTATGCCGGTCGCAAGGCGCTGAAGGCGCTGGCGTAACGCGCGGAGATCTCGCGAGCATCATTCGAAATGAAAAGGCCGAGGCAGGAAGCCTCGGCCTTTGTCGTTATAGCGTTGTGGTTACAGCGATCGGACCAGCCGTTACTGCGGAGCGGCCGAGATCTGCGCGCCCTTCGGCGCTGCGGGTTTGCGGCGGATGCCGCCGCCGGTGACGGCCAGCACGCGCGCGATCGCCTGACGCTGCAGGGTATCGTCCTTGTCGATCGCGAAGTGGTTGGTGGTGCTGCTCTCGTTGACGTTGGCGAGCTTGCCCTTGAAGCGCGGATCGGCCGAGACCGCACGGCCCCAGCCGGCCGGCACGTAGTAATTCACGATCTGCTTGACGTTGCTCGGCACCGCATCCGGCGAGACCGGATCGAAATTGACGATCAGAGCCACCGGAACGTTGGCCTGCGCAAGCTTGCGCGCAACCGAGATCGTGGCATCGGCACCGGCCGAATGCCCCATCAGAATGATCGGCTCGCGGTTGCCCGACTTGTAGCGGGCGATCATGGCATCGGCCTCGCCGCTCCACATCGTATGATTGCTCACGGACGTGGCGACGCCGGCCGCCTGAAGCTTGTAGGCGATCTGATCCATGCCCAGCGAGAACACGTTGAGAATGCCACGATAGAGATAGACATGGCCGGGCCGGCGGCTGGCGGCTTCGGCGGCGCTGGAGCCGGCGAAGGTTGCCAACACGAGGGAACACAGAATCAGCATAACAGCCGCGACGGACGGCCGCTGCGAGCCCTGAAGATCGATCGACATCATACTTTCTTTCCAAGGAGAAACCCGCGACATGTTCAGACATAAGCCGGTCGCGTCAATTGCCGTATCGCGGCGATTGCCGATTTTGTGATGGGACCGATGGCGAAACCCGCGCTGTGTGACCCCGGGGCGACAAATTACTGTCCGATAGCTCGGTTTCGCAGGCCAACAGCTTTGTGACGGCTGTCGAATTTGCTAAGCAGCGGCCATGACGAAGCGTGATGCGAACGGGAGCGGACGGATGATCGCGCGGCGACATGTCTTCCACATTGGCGGCTATGATCCTATTTCTCCGGATACCCAGCTGGCGCGGTTCCGCAAGTCGCTGGCCACATTCGAGCAGACCTGGGGTGTGACCGCGAGCGCACCTGTTGCGCCGGACGCACGCGAAGTCAGCGCGTCATGGCCGGCACAGGCGTCGGGCCCGAACTGGCACACCGACATCACCTACGAGATGCTGCGCTGGGACGATCTCATCAACGAGGATCATTCGCGGGGCATGCTGTCGCGGCTTGGTGCGGCTTTCGTCACACTGGGCAACTGGATCGTGACCGGGACACTGTTCCGCTTTTTCTATTCCAGCTGGAAATATGCCGGTTTCTTCCTGTTCTCCTATCTGTGGATCGCGGCTTTCGCCGGAGCGGGCGCGGTGGTCGGCTTCGGCCTGAACTGGCTGTTGGGCCTCTCTGGTGGCCCGGCCTGGATTGCGGGCCTTGCAGCGGCCGCCGCCGTATTCACGGCGCTGCTGCGCTACTACGGTTGGCGCAAACCGATCAATCATGTGTTCGACGACTGGATCTTCTCCCGTCAATATGTCTACGGCCAACGGCCGAAGATGACCGCGCGTGTCGATGAATTCGCAAAGACACTGGTTGCGCGCGCGCAGAAGGCCGATGTGGACGAGATTGTGATCGTCGGTCACTGTCTCGGCGCGGCACTCGTCGTAGAGACCGTAGCGCGGGCGCTAAAACTGGATCCCGATCTGGGCAAGCATGGTCCCACCATTTGCGTGCTCACGGTGAGCGCGACCATCCCGAAATTCGCATTGCACCCGGCGGGCACCAGCGTGCGCGCAGCGTCGCGTCTCGTTGCCGATACGCCCGAGATCCGCTGGGCCGAATATCACGCCCGCGACGATGTCATCAGTTTCTACCGCTTCGATCCGGTGACCTTGAAGCGGGTCAGCCGCGAGCGCAGCGACGGCCGTCCGAACATCCGCCGCATCCAGATGCACGACATGATGGGGATGGAGCAGTTCAAGCGGTATCGCTTCAGCTTCATGCGAATCCACTACCAGATGGTGATGGGCAATCAGCAGCGCGCACCCTACGACTATTGCATGGTGCTGTGCGGCCCGTTGCCGTTCGATGACATCACGGCGGTCGGCGGCGGTGTCGCAAGGTTCGGCGCAGATGGTGCATTGCTGGACGCGGGACGTGGAAAGGCTGTATCTCCTACAACTCCGCCCCCGGCGTCCGTCAGCGCTGCGTGAGGGCATGAACGGACGATCATGACTGCGTCGCTTGTTGGAATATATGTGTGGGCGATCGGTATGATCGCCTGGTTCATCATCCGCTACCCGTATGCCCGCAAGGCACGGCGGACGGCCACCGTGAAGGCGGTCGGCCTGAGCCGCGAACGCGTGCTTCTGGCGGTCGCCACCTGCGGGCTGTTTGTCGTACCGCTGATCTGGCTTGTCAGCGGCTGGCCGGCGGCGCTGAACTATCAACTGAACTATGCCGCCGTCGTGGTCGGTGCGCTGATCTACCTGCTGTCGTTGTGGCTGTTCCGTCGATCGCACAAGGATCTCGGCCGGCAATGGTCGGCGAGTCTGGAAATCCGCGACAGTCACCGGATCGTGCGCGGCGGTGTTTACCGCCTGATCCGGCATCCGATGTACGCCTCGTTCTGGCTGTGGGCGCTGGCACAGGCATGTCTGCTGCCGAACGCCATGGCGGCAATGAGCGGACTCGTTGCCATTGCCATCCTGTTTTTCACCCGCATCGATCACGAGGAGCGAATGCTGACCGAAGCATTCGGCGACGATTACCGCGCCTATATGCGCGAGACCAAGCGTATCATTCCAGGCATCTACTGACGCGGCAGAGACCGCGGCACTCAGGGAGAGCGACATGACTGCGGATATCACCACCGGCCTCGAACTCCGTTCGCTGATCAAGAGCAGCGGCGAACTCGAAATCTCCCTGCAGCAGGTGGCCATCCCTGCGCCCGGTCCCGATGAGATCGTGGTGCGTATCGAAGCGGCGCCGATCAATCCCTCCGATCTCGGCCTGCTGCTCGGCGCCGCCGATCCCGCCACCGCCAAGGTGACGGGGGAGGGCACGTCCGCGGTCGTCACCGCGACGGTCGCGCAGGCCAATATGAAGGCAATGGGCGGCCGTCTCGACGAGTCGATGGCGGTCGGCAACGAAGGCGCCGGCACGGTGGTAAAGGCCGGCTCCTCCGAGGCGGCGCAGGCGCTGCTCGGCAAGATGGTCGCGATGATCGGTGGCGCCATGTATGCGCAGTACCGGGTCATCAAGGCGAAGGAAGTCATGCCGCTGCCCGACGGCACCACGGCGGCCGAAGGCGCATCCTGCTTCGTCAATCCGCTGACCTCGCTCGGCATGACCGAGACCATGAAGCGGGAAGGGCACAAGGCACTTGTGCACACGGCCGCTGCGTCCAATCTCGGCCAGATGCTCAACAGGATCTGCCAGAAGGATGGCATCGATCTCGTCAATATCGTGCGCAGCGACGCCCAGGAGAAGCTGCTCCGCGATATCGGCGCGAAATACGTGGTGAATTCGACGGCGCCGAGCTTCTTCGATGATCTCGTCGCCGCGCTGGAAGCCACCGGCGCCACCATCGCTTTCGACGCCACCGGCGGTGGCAAGCTGCAGGGCCAGATCCTGCATGCGATGGAAGCGGCTGCCGTGAAGGCCATGAAGGTCTACAGCCGCTACGGCTCGACCACCCATAAGCAGGTCTATGTCTATGGCCGGCTGGAGCCGCGGCCGATCGAGCTGTCGCCGCCCGGCATGGCCTGGGGCATGGGCGGCTGGCTGCTGTTTCCGTTCCTGCAGAAAATCGGCAGTGCGGATGCGGCGAAGTTGCGCGCGCGCGTGGTCGCGGAGCTCAAGACCACTTTTGCAAGCCACTACAGCAAGACGATTTCGCTGCCGGGCGTCCTGGACCTCGACAATCTGCGCGCCTACGCCAAACGCGCCACCGGCGAGAAGTATCTGATCAATCCGAACATGCCGGGATGACCCTCGCCGATCAGCCTGCCGACGTCGCGAGCGATGGCGCGCGCCTGCTGTTGCGCCATCCGCCTTATATTTATTACATGGTGTCGCGCAGCTTCTCGCGTTTCGCGTCACAAATCGCTGCGGTAGCCGTTGGCTGGCAGATCTATGATCTCACCGGCAGCGCGTTTCAGCTCGGCATGGTCGGCCTCGCGCAATTCGCGCCGATGCTGGCACTGGTGTTTGTCGCTGGCCATATCGCCGACCGGTACGATCGCCGTCGTGTGGTCCAGATCTGTCAGGTGCTGCAGGGCTGCGTCGCCCTTTTTCTGGCGTGGGGCACGTATGCCGGTTGGATCACCGTCCCGCAGATTTTCACGGCACTGGTTCTGATCGGCGCCGCCACGGCGTTCGAGGCACCGGCCGGTTCGGCACTGCTGCCGGGCGTCGTGCCGGATGGCCATCTGCAGAAGGCGACCGCGCTATCGACCGGCGTGTTTCAGGTGGCCATGATCTGCGGTCCGGCCATCGGCGGCTTTGCCTATGCGCTGTCGCCCTCGACTCCCTATCTCTTGATGGCAGCATTCTGGATCGTTGGCGGCGCGCTCAACGGCGCTATCAGGCTGGCCCGTGAGGTCGCCGTGAAGGATCCGCCGAGCTTCCGGACATTGTTCGCCGGCGTCGGCTTCGTGCGCAGCAATCCGAACATTCTCGGCACCATCTCGCTGGATCTATTCGCCGTGCTGCTCGGCGGCGCCACCGCGCTGCTGCCGATTTATGCGCGGGACATCCTGCAGACCGGCCCGTGGGGACTTGGCATCATGCGTGCGGCACCGGCCGTTGGCGCGCTGCTCACCACCATCGTGCTGGCGCGCTGGTCGATCCGCCGTCGGGTGGGCATGCGGATGTTTCAGTCGGTGATCATTTTCGGCCTGGCCACCGCGGTGTTTGCGGTGTCGCAATGGCTCTGGCTGTCAGTCGCCGCACTGGCGATCCTGGGTGCGGCCGACACGGTGAGCGTGGTGATCCGCTTCTCGCTGGTGCAACTCGCGACGCCGGACGCCATGCGGGGACGTGTCGGCGCGGTCAACTATCTCTTCATCAACACCTCGAACCAGCTCGGCCAATTTGAAAGCGGTGTGACAGCGGCACTGCTCGGCACGGTGCCGGCGGCGCTGATCGGCGGCCTCGGGACGGTCGCGATCGCGTTGCTGTGGATGAAGCTGTTCCCTGCGCTGCGCCAGCTGGAGCGGCTCGAATAGCGCTCTAAGCCGCGCTTTCATGTTGCTGGGCCGTCTCCGTTTGGTCGAGCCGCGAGGCGGCGCGGCACCTGTCACGCGTTTGTGTACGAAAACGAAGCCGCCGGATACGCCGTCGTTAAAAAGCTCGGGTTCATGCACTTGCATGCTTTCGCCCGGTAGGACAGATAACGCCGATGCCGGCTCGTCTCGTCGCGACCAACCCATTTGAAGGACATTTCATGACAACTCCTACCGTGGCCGTCATCGTCGGCAGCCTCCGCCAGAAGTCGTTTTCGCTCAGGATCGCCAAGGCACTGGCGAAGCTCGCTCCGTCGTCGCTCAAGCTTAACATCGTGACGTTGAACGATCTGTCGTTCTTCAATCAGGACCTGGAGGCCGCGCCGCCGGCCGACTGGCTCAAGTTCCGCGAGTCCGTGCAGTCCGCCGACGCCGTGCTGTTCGTGTCGCCGGAGTACAACCGCTCGGTTCCCGGCGTCCTCAAAAACGCGATCGATGTCGGCTCACGCCCGTTCGGCAAAAGCTCATTCCTCGGCAAGCCGGTTGGCATCGTGGTCAGTTCGCCGAGCCCGATCGGCGGCCTCGGCGCGGCCCTCAGCCTGCGCCAGACCTTGCCGGGGATCGTCGGTCCCATCATGGGACAGCCCGAAATCTATCTGAACGCCGTCAACGACGCCTTCGACGAAAACGGCGAGATCATCAAGGAATCGATCCGCCCGGTGCTGCAGGCCTATATCGACGCGTTCGCTGCCTGGGTCGTCCAACAGAAGAAATAACGCCGGCAAACGCGGTTGCGGCCCGGTTGTTAGCCTCGCTTTAACCGGGTCGTCGCATTTTCAGGCATGGTCAAGCATACCCGCCTGAAATCGGTCCTGACCGGCCTCGCGCTGTATGCCGTGGCCGCGCTTCTGGTCAGCTATTTCGGCATGAACGCCTACACCGGCAAGTATGGCCTCAATGCGAGGCAGGAGCTCGATCAGGAGATCACTGCGCTGACCTCCGAACTCGTTCAGCTGAAGAAAGAGCGGGCCAAGGCGGAGCAGCGCGTGGCGCTGCTGCGTGCCAATGGCATGGACCCTGACATGCTCGACGAGCGTGTGCGCTGGCAGCTCGACTACGCGCATCCGCGCGATGTCGTTCGGGTCTTCAAGCAGAACTGATCGACCTCCTCATGAGTCGCGACCGCGCAAAGCATTGCTGCTTTGCATCGGCGGTCGTGATCGCTGTGGCGCTCTCAGACATGATGAAAAGCAGGTCTTAGCCGTTTTCATTCCGCTAATTTCAAAACATCACGTCGACGCGTTCTAATGTTTCACAGTCTCGCTGCAGTGCAAAACACTGGTGTGGCATTCCGCGCGACGCAATCCCTTTCACGCTGCTAACACTTGGAGTAGGAAGAACAAACTTCCTCTCTCGCATCCGGAATTCTCATGGCCGCAACGAAGAAAAGCGCACCTGCAGAGCAGGCATCGAGCAGTGACGCCAAATCGGCTCCGCAAGATTTCACCCGTGAGCAGGAGATGCGCGCGCTGCGCGACATGCTGCTGATCCGGCGCTTCGAGGAGAAGGCGGGCCAGCTTTACGGCATGGGTGCGATCGGCGGTTTCTGCCACCTTTATATCGGCCAGGAAGCCGTCGTGGTTGGCATGCAGATGGCGCTGAAGCAGGGCGATCAGGTGATCACCGGCTACCGCGACCACGGCCACATGCTGGCCACTGGGATGGAAGCCAATGGCGTGATGGCCGAGCTCACCGGACGCCGCGGCGGCTACTCCAAGGGCAAGGGCGGCTCGATGCACATGTTCAGCCGCGAAAAGCATTTCTACGGCGGTCACGGCATCGTCGCGGCACAGGTTTCGCTGGGCACAGGTCTGGCGTTCGCCAACCGCTACCGCGAGAACGACTCGGTGAGCATCGCCTATTTCGGCGACGGCGCGGCCAATCAGGGCCAGGTCTATGAGAGCTTCAACATGGCGGAGCTGTGGAAGCTTCCCGTCGTCTATGTGATCGAGAACAACCGCTACGCCATGGGCACCTCGGTGACGCGCTCGTCGGCGCAGACCGATTTCTCCAAGCGCGGCATCTCGTTCAACATTCCGGGCGAGCAGGT
>SDZE01000036.1 GCA_004173095.1 Bradyrhizobiaceae bacterium | reverse complement strand
GCGGAGTCCGTCAGCAACTTGCCTCCTTCCAGCGCGATCACCGGCACGCCCGTCAGTCCCTGGAAGTCCAACCCGACCTTGGTGTCGCTGCGCACGGGCGTGCCACTGACGACTGAAATTCTTGCATTGACCCGGCGGGGACTATCGGGTGCCAGATCCAGATGCATCACTTCACCGACACGAATGCCGTTGAAGAGCACAGCGGCGCCGACTGACAAGCCCGGCACCGATCCGTCGAACTGGATCTGATACGCCGTCCGCGGGCCGGTATTTCCGGTGCTGTGCAGCCAAAAGATGAAGCCGAACACTGCAGCGATTGCAGCCAAGACGAATGCGCCGACGACGACAAAAGGAGCGCGCGTTTCCATATTACATCACCTTGGGCTGGAGCATCATGGAGCGCTTGCCGTGGAAGTAAGCCTTCACCCATGGATGTTCGGAGCGAAGCAGCTCGCTCATCGGTCCGATCGCGACGATCTTCCCATCGGCCAAGGCAGCAACCCGATCACAAACCGTATTCAGGCTGGCCAGATCATGCGTCACCATGAACACCGTGAGCCCGAGCGTCTTTTGCAAGGTCTTGATCAGCGTATCGAAATCACCGGCCGCGATCGGGTCGAGCCCGGATGTCGGTTCATCGAGAAAAACGATGGCGGGGTCCAAGGCCAATGCGCGTGCAAGCGCTACCCGCTTCGTCATGCCGCCGGAAAGCTCAGATGGAAACTTGGCGCCGTCTTCCGATGCAAGCCCCACCATTTCCAGCTTGGCATTTGCAATTTCGGTCATCAGTTCGTCAGACAGCGTTGCATTCTCGCGCAGCGGAAACGCGACATTTTGCAAGGCCGTTAGAGACGAGAACAAGGCGCCCTGCTGAAACAACACGCCCCATTTTTGCGCGACACTCCTCGTGCGACGCCCAGGCGTGACACCGATGTCACTCCCCATGACCTCGATCTTTCCGCTTCGCCGCGCGATCAGTCCGATCACGGTGCGCATCAAGACGGATTTGCCGCCGCCGGAAGCGCCGACCAGCCCCAGAATTTCGCCGCGCCGAACATCGAGCGACAGATGATCGATGACGATACGGTGGCCAAAGCCGACGACCAGGTCCTCGACGTGAATGGCAACAGGCGCTTCCCGGTCATGCATCGCTACATTCCAATCGATGCAAAGAACACGGCGAAGATTCCGTCGAGCACGATGACGAGAAAGATGGATTTGACGACAGATGTCGTTGTTTGTTTGCCGAGAGATTCGGCACTCCCTTTGACACGAAGCCCCTCGCTGCAGGCGACGATCCCGATCACCAGCGCCATGAACGGCGCCTTGATCATGCCGACCTCGAAATGCGTGACAGAGATCGCCTCATGGAGCCGCGCAATGAACGTCACCGGCGACATTCCGCCATAGAACCACGCGACCAGGCCTCCCCCGTAGAGCGCCGCCACTGCGCCGATGAAAGCCAGGATCGGCAACGCGACGATCAACGCCACCACGCGAGGCAAGATCAGGATATCAACGGGATCAAGGCCCATCGTCGAGAGCGCGTCGATCTCCTCGCGCATTTTCATCGAGCCGAGCTCTGCGGTATAGGCACTGCCGGACCTGCCTGCGACCATGATGGCGACGATCAGAACGCCCAGTTCGCGCAGCACCAGAATTCCGACCATGTCGACCACATAGGCCTCCGCACCGAACTTGCGGAAATGGAAGAAGCCCTGCTGCGCGATAATGGCGCCGATCAAAAACGTAATCAGGATCACGATCGGCAGCGCCTGCCAGCCTACCCGATAGATCTGGTACACCAGCGATGTCAGCCGAAACGATCTCGGATGGCGAAGCACACCGAATGCGGCGAGGCAGACAGCACCGAGCATTTGCAGGAACGTTGACAGATCCAGAACGGCGGCCAGCGCTGCCCTGCCCAGCATCTCCAACCGGTCAGCCATCGATATCCGCTTTGTCGCAGCTGGATGATCTCCTCGATTGACCTGTCTCAACTCCTCGATTAGATCGACGTAATCATCCGCTGCGCCGACAAGACGCGCGCGTTGTCCGCCGCTGGCGAAGTGTCGCGAGATCCGCTCGATGAGCCAGGCGCCCAGCGTGTCCAGTTCGCGGACGCCGGACATGTTTACGGTTATCGACTGCGCCTGCGCCAACTGAGGCGCGATACTGGCGGATAGCTGCTCGAGAACGGCTGCATTGCCGACCGTCCAGCTTCCGATCGGGCGTAATTCGAGCGCGCTGCCATTGGCGCTGGCTAACAGCAGAGGTGCATTCGTCACGACGATCTCCTGCAGGCGCGCCAGATAGGCCGCGAAGGCGACATCGCGCGTCAGCGGGACGCGCCGCGGTCCAGCGAAGGCTACACGCTTGGGGTTACACGGATCGCCCTCAACTCCTATCACTAAATGAGCGACCGGATCATCGGAGCGAAGCTGCGATCATCGCTGCCTGCCGATTATGTGCGGAACTTCCCTCGCCCGGTCGCTTGGATCAAGTGGACGCCTGCATCTGCGCAGGCGCGCTGCCTTCTTGTTCACTTAATCGTAGCTGACCGCATAGCTGTTTGACGCATGTCAAACGGAACGCCGCCGTTTGCCGTACTGCTTTGCCACGCTATCCCGCAAAGACTGGCTAGAGCCGCAATGCACGTGCTCCGGACAGATATCCGAGAGATCAGCAGCGGTGATGAGGCTGCAATCGAAACTGCGATCACCGCTCACCGCCAACAAGGACACGAGATGCACCATTATCATGCCGTCGTTTGGATCGATCACCGCGAAGCGAAGATATTCCATGTCGGTCTCACCGGCACGGATCAGCTCGAGCTCCATCCGAAGTTCGAGACCCGTCACATCCACCACAAGGCCAACGAAG
>SDZE01000124.1 GCA_004173095.1 Bradyrhizobiaceae bacterium | reverse complement strand
GGCTGGAAATAACAAGGCGAATGCCAGCCGATGATGGACGTCCTCAATCTTGCGCTGCCTTATTTCGGATTGATCTTCATCGGTTTCGCCTGCGGAAAGCTGAAGCGGCTGCCGGAGACCGGCCTCGCCTGGATGAACTTCTTTCTGCTCTATGTGTCGCTACCGGCGCTGTTCTTTCGCATCATGGCGAAAACGCCGTTCGAGCAACTCAATAATCTGCCCTTCGTGATCGGGACGACGGTGGCCACCGCGACGGCGTTTTTCGTGTCGGTGTTCACCGGCAGGCTGCTCGGCCGGCTCACGATGCGCGAGGCGGGGATGGCCGGGCTCGCCGGCGGCTATGGCAATATCGGTTATATGGGGCCGGGGCTGGCGCTGGCCGTGCTGGGACCGCAGGCGGCGGTGCCGACGGCGCTGGTGTTTTGCTTCGACAGCATCTTCTTGTTCTCAGTGGCGCCACTGATGATGGCGCTCACCGCGGCTGAGAAACGCCCGCTGCTGCCGACCGTCGGCATCGTCATCAAGCACATCGTCCTGCATCCGCTGATCGTCGCTGCTTATCTTGGCGCCGCGGTGGCGGCATTCCACGTTCAGATGCCGGTAGCGGTCGACGGCATGCTGCAGTTCTTGCAAAACTCGGCGGCGCCGGTGGCGCTGTTCGCATTGGGCGTCACGGTGGCGTTGCGCCCGCTCGGCCGCGTGCCGTGGGAAATCCCGGGCCTGATCGCGATCAAACTGCTGATTCACCCGCTGATCGTGTTCGGCCTGATGCTGCTGCTCGGGCCGTTCCCCCCGATCTGGGCCGCCACCGCCGTCTTGCTCGCTTCATTGCCGCCGGCGCTCAACGTATTCGTCATCGCCCGCCAATATGACAGCTGGATCGAACCCGCCTCGGTAGCTGTGTTGCTCGGGACCTTCGTCTCGGTGCTGACGCTGACCTCGGTCATGTATTTCTTGAAGTCAGGGCAGATCGCGTTTCCGTAGAGGGGCGAGCAAGTGAGGATCAATCGGGCGCGCCAATGTGCACACGGTGGCGATCCCAGCAGGACTCGAACCTGCAACCCGCGGAGTAGAAATCCGCTACTCTATCCAGTTGAGCTATGGGACCGTCGAGGCGTTCATAGCATGGCTCTATGAGAAATCCGCCCCCGGGCCAAGCCCGGGCGAACCATTTTCCCGGTGGATACGACCAACCGGACGCGAGCTGGCTTTGCCATCTCGACGATCCATCGCCATCATGCGCGCAAACGCGGGGCATGCCGCTGTCGATCGGTCGGGACAGCATCTGCCGCCTGCGGGCCGTCCGACGCGCATCGGTCCGGCCATCAGTCCGTCACCATTTTTGCGCATTTTGGCGCCGAACGTCGTTGGCCGTTCAGGGGAGATCGTCATGAAGGAATTGGTCCGCGCACTCGGTGTCTGCGCCATGCTGGCGCTCGGGCTCGTTTCAAGTCAGGCTGCTGACAAGGCGTTCCGGCGCGACGAGCTGGCCGATCGCGCCATCAAACTGGAAGCCCAGATTAAGAGCGAGGCGGGGCCGGTAGCAAAATCCGCGGCCACCTTGCGCAGCGATGCGGATGCCGCGTTCCGCCGCTCGGACCCGCGCGCCGGGCTGCAGATGCTCGGCCAGATCGTGGCGATCGCCCCCGATGACGGCGCCAACTGGCTGCGCCTGGCCAAGACCGTCGCGCAGGTCCGTCCGGCCAATGCGTCCGAGGCGACCTTGTTCAACGAGCGTGCGGCGACGGCGGCCTATCTTGCCTATCAGCGGGCCGGCAATGCCGGCGAAGAGGCCGAGGCGCTGGCCGTGCTCGGCCGCGCCATGTCGGCACGCAAGTTGTATCGGCCGGCGCTGGATGCGCTGCGGCTGTCGCTGGATTTGCGCGAAGTCGCCGATGTCCGCGAGCAATATGAGAAGATGCGCAGTGATCATGGCTTCCGCCTGCTTGATTACAGCGTCGATTCGGATTCGGCATCGCCGCGGGCGTGTTTCCAGTTTTCCGAGGATCTCGCCAAGCGCGTCGATTTCGCACCTTTTCTGGCGCTGGCCGGCAATGACAAGCCGGCTCTGTCCGCCGAGGACAAGCAGCTCTGCGTCGAAGGCCTCAAGCATGGCGAGCGCTATAATATCAATCTGCGCACCGGCCTGCCGTCCATGGTGAAGGAAAGCCTGCCGAAATCGGCGGAGTTCAACATCTATGTGCGTGATCGGAAGCCGTTCGTGCGCTTCACCGGCCGCGCTTACGTGCTGCCGCGCACCGGCCAGAAAGGCATTCCGCTGGTGTCGGTGAACACCCAGGCGGTCGATATCAAGGTGTTCAGGATCGGCGATCGCAATCTGATCAATACGGTGATCGGCAGCGATTTCCAGACGGCGTTGAGCAAGTACCAGCTGGAGGCGCTGGGCGATGAACGCGGGCAAAAGGTCTGGAGCGGCGAGCTTTCGACCGAGACCCGGCTCAACCAGGATGTCACCACCGCATTCCCGGTTGATCAAGCGATCGGCGAATTGCAGCCGGGCGTCTATGTGATGACCGCCGCGGCCAAGGGACCGGGGGCAGGCCGCAATGACGACGACGACGGCTCGCTGGCGACCCAGTGGTTCATCGTGTCCGATCTGGGCCTGACCGCGTTTTCCGGCAATGACGGCATCCATGTGTTCGTCAATTCGCTTGCCTCGACCGATCCGATGACCAAGGCCGAGGTGCGGCTGATCGCCCGCAACAATGAAATCCTGGCAACCCGGACGACCGACGATGCCGGCCACGTTCTGTTCGAGGCCGGCTTGGCCAGGGGCGACGGCGGGTTGTCGCCCGCGCTGCTGACGGTGACCGGCGAGAAGGCCGACTATGCCTTTCTCAGCCTCAAGTCGAACGCCTTCGATCTGTCGGATCGCGGCGTGTCCGGCCGCGCCGTTCCCGCGGGCGCCGATGCCTTCGTCTATGCCGAGCGCGGTGTCTATCGCGCCGGCGAGACCGTGTATCTGACGGCGCTGCTGCGCGACGGGCAGGGCAATGCCGTGACCAGCGGCCCGATGACGCTGGTGATCGAACGTCCCGATGGCGTCGAGTTCCGCCGCGCGGTGCTGCAGGATCAGGGCGCGGGTGGCCGCAGCCTGACCATGCCGCTGAACAGCGCTGTACCGACGGGCACATGGCGGGTCCGCGCCTTCACCGATCCAAAGGCGCCGGCGGTCGGCGAGACCACTTTCATGGTCGAAGACTACATTGCCGACCGAATCGAATTCGACATCGTTTCCAGAGACAAGCAGATTAAAGTTGATAATCCAGTCGAGCTGAAGGTCGATGGCCGTTTTCTCTATGGTGCACCTGCCTCCGGCCTCAGCCTGGAGGGTGATCTGCTGGTGACGGCAGCAGCAGAGCGGCCGGGCTATCCTGGCTATCAGTTCGGGTTGGCCGATGAGGGCACCGCTAGCAACGAGCGCACGCCGATCGAGGACCTGCCGGAAGCCGACGCCAACGGCTCCGCGACCTTTCCGGTCAGCCTTCCGGCCAACACGTCGTCGGGCACCCGGCCGCAGGAGGCGCAGATCTTCATCCGTATGACCGAAAGCGGCGGTCGGGCCGTCGAGCGCAAGCTGGTGCTGCCGATTGCGCCCTCGGCACCGATGATCGGCGTCAAGCCGCTATTCAAGGACAAGAGCGTCGCCGAGGGCGACAACGCGGCTTTCGACGTCGTCGTGGTGTCGCCGGAAGGCACCGCTCTGGCGCGCGGCGGGCTGCGTTACGAACTGCTGAAAATTGAGTCACGTTATCAGTGGTACCGGCAAAATTCGTCATGGGATTACGAGCCGATCAAATCCACCAAACGCGTCGCCGATGGCGAGGTCATCGTGGCCGCCGACAAGCCGGCGCGGGTCACGATGCAACCGCAGCCGGGGCGCTATCGGCTGGATGTGAAGTCGGACGATGCGGACGGGCCGATCACCTCGGTGCAGTTCGATGTCGGCTGGTATTCGGACGGCAGCGCCGATACGCCCGATCTGCTTGAAACCTCGATCGACAAGCCGGAATATGCCTCCGGCGACACCATGACCGTGGCGGTCACTGCCCGTACGGCCGGCCGGCTGACGATCAATGTCGTCGGCGACCGGCTTCTGACGACCACGAGCATGGCGGTCAAGGAAGGCGCCTCCAAAGTCACGATCACGGTCGGGAAGGACTGGGGAACCGGCGCCTATGTGGTGGCGACCCTGCGTCGCCCGCTGGATAGCGCGGCGCAGCGGATGCCGGGCCGTGCCATCGGCTTGAAATGGTTCGGCATCGACCGCAAGGTCCGTACCCTTGATGTTGCGCTGACGCCGCCGGCTTTGGTCCGCCCGAGCACGACCTTGAAACTTCCGGTCAAGCTCGGCGGGCTCAATCCGGGTGAGGACGCCAAGATCGTCGTTGCTGCCGTTGATGTCGGTATTCTCAACCTGACCAATTACAAGCCGCCGGCGCCGGACGACTATTACCTCGGCCAGCGTCGCATGACGTCGGAGATTCGCGATCTCTACGGGCAGCTGATCGACGGTATGCAAGGCACGCGCGGCCAATTGCGCACCGGTGGCGATAGCGCCGGCGCCGAGCTTTCGGGCTCGCCGCCGACGCAAAAACCGCTGGCGCTGTATTCGGGCATCGTCACGGTGAAATCCGATGGCACCGCCGAAATTGCATTCGACATACCGGAATTTGCCGGCACCGCACGGGTGATGGCCGTGGCGTGGACGGCCACCAAGCTCGGCCGCGCGACTGTGGACGTCACGGTGCGGGATCCCGTGGTGCTGACGGCGACCCTGCCGCGGTTCCTGCTATCGGGCGACAAGGGCACGCTGTCGTTCGATCTCGACAATGTCGAGGGCGCGGCAGGTGACTACAGCATCGGTGTCAAGACGACAGGCCCGGTGAAGCTCACCGGCAATCCTTCCACCACCGTGAAGCTGGCAGCGAAGCAGCGGACGTCGATGGCACTAGCCGTCGATGCGTCCGGTGCCGGGCGGGCTCAATTCGATGTGGAGATCAAGGGACCGAACGGGCTGACACTGGCGCGGCACTACGAGGTCGACGTCAAGGCAGCCACGCAAATCCTTGCTCGGCGCTCGATCCGCACGCTGGCCAAGGGTGAAAGCCTGACGCTGACCTCGGACATGTTCGCCGATCTGGTACCCGGCACCGGCGGCGTGTCGCTGTCGGCCAGTCTGTCCACGGCGCTGGACGCTGCAACCATTCTGAAGGCGCTGGATCGCTATCCCTATGGCTGCACCGAGCAGATCACCAGCCGCGCAATGCCGCTGCTCTATGTGAACGATCTCGCCGCTGGCGCGCATCTGGCCATGGACACAGCGGTCGATCAGCGCATCAAGGACTCCATCGACCGGTTGCTGGCGCGCCAAGGCTCGAATGGCTCGTTCGGCCTGTGGTCGGCGGGCGGCGACGATCCGTGGCTCGATGCCTATGTCACCGACTTCTTGACCCGCGCCCGCGAAAAGGGATTTGCGGTACCGGACGTGTTGTTCCGGGCGGCACTGGAGCGCGTACGTAACAAGGTCGTCAATGCCGAGGAACCGGAGAAGGACGGCGGCCGTGAACTCGCTTACGGTCTCTATGTCCTCGCCAAAAACGGCACCGCGCCGATCGGTGATCTGCGTTATCTCGCCGACACCAAGCTGAGCAATCTCGCCACGCCGATCGCGAAGTCGCAGCTGGCCGCTGCGCTGGCGCTGGTCGGCGATCGCGTGCGTGCAGAGCGTGTCTACAGTGCCGCCGTCGAGAGCCTGAAGCCGAAGCCGGTGATCGAATTCGGCCGCACGGATTTCGGCTCGGCGCTGCGCGATGCCGCCGCTTTGGTGACGCTTGCCAGCGAGGGCAATGCGCCACGGGCGACGCTGACCCAGGCGGTGCAGCGTGTCGAAGCGGCGCGGGGACTGACCCCGTTCACCTCGACGCAGGAGAATGCGTGGCTGGTGCTTGCCTCGCGCGCGCTCGCCAAGGAGGCCAACACGCTGTCGCTCGACGTCAATGGCGCGGCGGTGAAGAGCGCACTGTACCGCAGCTACAAGGCGACTGAATTGTCCGGCGTGCCGATCAAGATCACCAACACGGGCGACACGCCGATCCAGGCGGTGGTGTCGGTCACCGGTGCGCCGGTAACGCCGGAGCCGGCCGCATCGAACGGCTTCAAGATCGAGCGCAGCCATCACAAGCTCGACGGCACGCCCGCCGATATCACCAAGGCCAGACAGAACGATCGTTTCGCCGTGGTGCTGAAGATCACCGAAGCCAGGCCGGAATACGGACACGTCATGGTGGCCGATTATCTGCCGGCCGGTTTCGAGATCGACAATCCGCATCTGGTGTCGTCGGGCGACAGCGGCACGCTCGACTGGATCGAAGACGGGCAGGAGCCGGTGAATACCGAATTCCGCGACGACCGCTTCACCGCGGCGATCGACCGCAAGGCCAACGACAAAGCGGTGTTCACGGTGGCTTATATCGTGCGCGCCGTGTCGCCCGGCAAATACGTGTTGCCGCAAGCGAGCGTCGAAGACATGTACAATCCGTCGCGTTACGGCCGAACGGCGACGGGCAGCGTCGAGGTTGCGAAGGCGAAATGAGCGAACCCAGCTCCGTCATTGCGAGCGAAGCGAAGCAATCCAGTTCTTTGCCAAAGACTGGATTGCTTCGTCGTTGTGCTCCTCGCAATGACGGCTGGCGGTTGATCCGTCGAGTTGCCGTTGCGACGTCGATTGTCGCCATCCTCACCGCCGGCGCCGGCTTTGCTTTTATCCATTCCCTCGGGCCGCTTCCTCTCGACAAAGCGCAGACCGTCTCCACCACCGTCGTCGATCGCAGCGGCAAGCTGCTGCGCGCCTATGCGATGGCCGATGGCCGATGGCGACTGCCGGTGACATCGAGCGCTGCGGCCGATCCCGGCTATCTCAAAATCCTTCTCGGTTACGAGGACAAGCGCTTCTACACGCATCACGGCGTCGATCCGCTGGCACTCGGGCGTGCCGCGCTTCAACTGGTCACGCGCGGACACATCGTCTCCGGCGGCTCCACCATCACCATGCAGGTGGCACGGTTGCTGGAGCCGCGGCGCGAGCGCTCGGTTCAAGCCAAGATCCGTCAGGCCGTGCGCGCGCTGCAGCTCGAACGGCAATTGAGCAAAGAGCAGATCCTCGATCTGTATCTGACCCTTGCGCCGTTCGGCGGCAATCTCGAAGGCATTCGTGCCGCGTCGATCGCCTATTATGGCAAGGAGCCTAAAAGGTTGTCGCTTGCGGAATCCGCGCTGCTGGTGGCGTTGCCGCAGTCGCCCGAACATCGCCGGCTCGATCGCCATCCCGGCAATGCCCGCGTCGCCCGTGACCGCGTGCTGGATCGCATGGTCGGCGAGGGGCAGGTCTCCGCCGCTGACGCCATGCAGGCCAAGGCGGTCCAGGTGCCGAAGCTGCGCAAACCGATGCCGATCCTTGCCCCGCATGCGGCCGATCAGGCGGCTGCGCTGCGCAAGGACACGCCGATCATCAAGACAACCCTGGATGCCGGCATCCAGCAGGCGCTGGAGGCGCTGGCGCGTGATCGGGCCCCCGTTCTCGGCAGCAACATTTCCATCGGCATTCTCGCGGTCGATAATGACAGCGGCGATATCCTCGCCCATATCGGCTCGGCCGATTATTTCGACGACCGCAGAGCCGGGCAGGTCGATATGACGCGCGCCGTGCGGTCGCCCGGCTCGACGCTCAAGCCTTTCATCTATGGCCTCGCCTTCGAGGATGGCTTCGTCCATCCGGATAGTCTGATCGACGATCGCCCGGCGCGCTTCGGCGCCTATGCGCCGGAAAATTTCGACATGACGTTCCAGGGCACGGTGCCCGTACGCAAGGCGTTGCAGCTGTCGCTCAACGTGCCGGCCGTCGCCTTGCTCGATCGGGTCGGCGCGGCGCGCTTCACGTCGCGTCTGAAGCAGGCCGGCGGCAGTCTGGTCCTGCCGGCGGGCGAGGCACCCGGTCTCGCCATGGGGCTCGGCGGCGTCGGCGTCACGTTGCATGACCTCGTTCAGCTTTACACCGGCGTTGCGCGGCTCGGCAGCGTCAAGCCGCTGCGCGAGCTCATGCAGGCCAATGGCGGCGACGATCGTGAGACATTGCGGCTGATGGAGCCTGTGGCCGCCTGGCAAGTCGGCCATGTGCTGCTCGGCACGCCGCCGCCTGAGACGGCCGCGCATAACCGCATCGCCTTCAAGACCGGCACCAGTTACGGCTATCGCGACGCCTGGTCGGTGGGATTCGATGGACGGATGACCATCGGCGTCTGGGTCGGTCGGCCCGATGGCGCGCCGGTGCCCGGATTGGTCGGCCGGGTCGCCGCAGCGCCGATCCTGTTCGATGCCTTTGCCCGCACCGGCAAGCTGCCGGCGCCGCTCGCCAAGGCGCCCAAGGGGACGCTATTGGCCAGCAATGCCAAGCTTCCGCTGCCGCTGCGACGTTTCCGACCGTCCGGCGACCTGATCCGCTCCGGCAGCGAACAGGCGCTGCATATCCAGTTTCCGCTGCCGGGGTCACGTATCGATGCCAGCAGCGGCGAAGGGCAGTTTTCGTCGGTTCCGGTCAAGGTTGCGGGTGGGGTGATGCCGATGACCGTGCTGGTCAATGGCAAGGCTGCCGGAGAGCTGGACAGCCGGCGGCAGCGCTTGGTCGATCCACCGGGACCGGGCTTCGTCCGCCTGACCGTCATGGATGCCATGGGCGCCGCGGACACAGTTGTGGTCAGAATTCAGTAGCAACATGCCAACTGGTTGTCCGGGCGGACGTTTCCGCGTATGCGACAATCATATGGCTGAGAACGAATACAGACCCCGCTTCGGCGCCCCCCGCGAGCAGAAACCCCGCGTCGATCCGGGCAGTACGCTCGTGCGCGTGCTGGACTTCGTGACTACCAGCCATGGACGCGCCATCGCCTTTCTGGCGCTCTGCAGCCTGTTGTTCTTCCTGTCCGGCTTTTTCACCATTCCGCCGATCGACCGCGACGAAGCGCGGTTCGCCCAGGCGACCAAGCAGATGGTCGAAAGCGGCGATTTCGTCGATATCCGGTTCCAGGACGAGGTCCGCTACAAGAAGCCGGTGGGCATCTATTGGATGCAGGCGGCGGTTGTCGAGGTCGCCGAGAAGCTCGGCGTACCCAATGCCGATATCCGCATTTGGCTTTATCGGGTGCCGTCGCTGATCGGCGCCATCGGGGCGGTTCTGCTGACCTACTGGACGGCGCTGGCTTTCGTCACCCGCCGCGGCGCGGTGCTGGCCGGCCTCATTATGTGCAGCTCGGTGCTGCTCAATGTCGAAGCCCGCATGGCCAAGACCGACGCCATGCTGCTGCTCACGGTGATGGCCGTGATGGGCGCCATGGCGCGGGTCTATCTGGCCTGGCAACGCGGCGAGGACAACAAGCAGGGCGGCTGGCTCGAACCCTTTATGTTCTGGACCGGCTTGGCAATCAGCATCCTGGTCAAGGGGCCGCTGATCCTGATGTTCGTCGGCTTCACCATTCTGGTGCTCGGCGTGATGGATCGTTCGGTGGGCTGGCTCGGCCGGCTGAAGCCGCTGGCCGGCATTCCGTGGACGCTCCTGCTGGTGCTGCCCTGGTTCGTGGCGATCTACCTCAAGGCCGGACAGAGCTTCTTCTCGGATTCGCTGGGCGGCGACATGCTGAGCAAGCTGTCGGCACAGGAATCCCATGGCGCGCCTCCCGGCACCTATTTCCTGCTGTTCTGGGTGACGTTCTGGCCCGGCGCACCGCTGGCCGGCATGGCTGCGCCGGCGATCTGGCGGGCGCGGCGTGAGCCGGGCGCCCAGTTCCTGCTGGCCTGGCTGGTACCGTCCTGGATCGTGTTCGAATTGGTGATGACCAAGCTGCCGCATTACGTGCTGCCGCTGTATCCGGCCATCGCGATCCTGATCGTTGGCGCGCTGGAGCGCCGGGTGCTGGCGCGAAACTGGCTCAGCCGCGGCTCGGCCTGGTGGTTCGCGATCCCGGTGCTGGCGGCTGTCGGCGCCCTGGTCGGCTCCGTGGCCGTGGTCCGGCATCCGATGTTCCTGGCCTGGCCGTTCGCAGCCGGTGCGCTGGTATTCGGTCTGTTCGCCTGGATGATGTATGACAACAACCGCGCCGAACGCTCGCTGCTATCGGGTGTGGTGGCGGCGCTGTTCATGAGCATCGCGTTGTTTGGCGTATTCCTGCCGTCGCTGCGGCCGGTGTTCCCGAGCGTGCATCTGGCGCGCGCCTTGCGTACCGTGACCTGCGTGGCGCCGAAGGCCGCTGCAGCCGGTTATCATGAGCCGAGCCTGGTCTTCATGGTGGGCACATCGACGCAACTGACCGACGGCGGCGGCGCTGCGGATTTTCTCGCCCAAGGCAGTTGCCGCTTTGCGCTGATCGAATATCGCTCCGAGCGCCAGTTCGCCCAGCGCGCCGAGGCGATCGGGCTGCGCTACAACATGTTCACGCGCATCGAGGGATATAACTACTCGCAGGGCAGAGCGGTTTCGATCGCCGTGTATCGCTCCGAAGGCACCGAGTAATGACGTCGGCGCCGGGCTATCTGTCGCAACTCGGACACGTGGTTTGGCAGTCGGCGGCGCAACTGGTGCGCGCGCCGTCGCATTCGCGCCGCGCCGAAGCGGCACGCACCTGGGCAAAGCGATCGCTGGCAGTCGGCACGATCACGGCCCTGATCATCATGGCGCTGATGTTTCTCCTCGACGTCTATGAGATCGGTCTGATGCCGCCGCGCGGCACCGCCGCCCTGTGGCCGCTGCGTATCGTCACGGATTTCGGTAAGGCCGAATATGTGCTGTGGGCACTGTTCGGACTTGTGGTGATCGTCGCGTTGCTGGCGCCGCGGCTGCACGGCCATGCGCGGGCGGTCTGGCTCAGCGCCGGCACGCGCGTGCAATACGTCTTCGTGACGGTATTGCTGGCCGTGCTGCTCGGCGAAGTGCTGAAAGGCAGCATCGGCCGCGGCCGGCCTTTCGTCGGCGGCGCCGCCAATGCGTTCCATTTCTCGCATTTCTCCTGGAGCGAGGTCTATGCGAGCTTCCCGTCCGGCCACGCCACCACCAGTTTCGCGCTGGCTTTCGCTGTGGCGGCGCTTTGGCCGCGACTGCGGATGCTCATGCTGGCCTATGCCGTGATCATCTGCTGCAGCCGGCTGGTGCTGCTGGCGCATCACCCGAGCGACGTGGTGGCCGGCGGACTGCTGGGCTGGATCGTCGCCATGGCGGTGCGGTACTGGTTCGCAGCCCGGCATCTGGCCTTCGTCATCCGTCCGGGCGGCCATATCGAACCGCTGCCGGGACCCTCCGGGGCGCATCTGAAGAGGGTTGCCCGCGGGGCGATCGCCCCATAATAAGCCGTCTTCGCGCAACGACTGCGACGCGTTCCCGCAGCCAGCCCGCCAACCAAGAGCCTCGCTTTGTCCGCTGCCGACACCTCCGATATCGATGTCTCCATCGTCGTGCCCGTGCGCAACGAGGAGGGCAATGTCGCGCCTTTGATCGCCGAGATCGCGGCCGCGCTGGATGGCCGCTGGGCCTATGAGATCCTCTACGTCAATGACGGCTCGACCGACCGCACCCCGGCGCTGCTGACGGAACTGATGCAGGCGCGCGGCAATCTGCGCCGCATCGATCATGCGGCGTCATCGGGCCAGTCGGCGGCAGTCCGCACCGGCGTGCGCCATGCGCGCGGCGCCATTGTTGCGACGCTGGACGGTGACGGTCAGAACAATCCGGCGTTCCTGCCCAACCTGATCGCGGCCATCGCGGATGGCGGCGGCCGTGTCGGTCTGGCGGCGGCGCAACGCGTCGGCCGCAAGGATACCGGCTTCAAGAAGTTTCAGTCGCGCATCGCCAACAAGGTGCGCAATGCCGTGCTCAAGGACGGCACCCGCGATACCGGCTGCGGCCTGAAGGCATTCCGCCGTGATGTGTTCTTGTCGCTGCCTTATTTCGATGGTCTGCATCGCTTCCTGCCGGCGCTGGTGCGTCGCGAGGGATATGACATCGCCTATGTGGACGTGATTGATCGTCCGCGTCATTCCGGCGTG
Organism: Bradyrhizobiaceae bacterium; assembly: GCA_004173095.1. Taxonomy (GTDB): domain Bacteria; phylum Pseudomonadota; class Alphaproteobacteria; order Rhizobiales; family Xanthobacteraceae; genus Tardiphaga. The sequence continues at coordinate 702 of SDZE01000124.1, read as the reverse complement.
TCGAATTACGGCTTCTTCGACCGCCTGTGGGTCGGCCTGATGGATCTGGCCGGCGTGTGGTGGCTGATCCGCCGCAAACGTTCGACGCCGGTTGCAACCGAGTTCAAGTAAATGCTGATCAGCTACGGCCAGGCCCTGGGCGACTACGTCTACGATGTGTTCGTCGCCAAATTCGATTTCTGGCTTGCCTTCGGGCTGGTGGCACAGCTGCTGTTCACAGCACGCTTTCTCGTGCAATGGATCTCGAGCGAGCGGGCCGGGCAGAGTGTGGTGCCGATGGCGTTCTGGTTCTTCTCCATGGCCGGCGGCTTCATGACGCTGATCTACGGCATCGCCAAGCGCGAGCCCGTGATCATTCTCGGCCAGGCCTTTGCCACCGTGATCTATGTCCGCAACATCATGCTGATCATCAAGAACCGCGGTAGCGCATCGAAGACGCTGTCGAACTAACAGCGCTTTTTGTGGAGCGTGATCTTGTCCGAAAACCGCACGTCCTTTTTCGGGATTGGGCGCTTAGCCCCCAGACACCGTCATCCACCAGTGCTGCACGACTTCGGGACTTGTAAGCTGCACCGTCGCTGACGCTTCGCGCTGGGTCTTGCGATAGGCGCTGGCGGTGGTGCCGAAACGGGCGCGAAAGCTGCGACTGAAATGCGCCTCGCTGCTGAAGCCGAGATCGGCTGCCAGCTTCGACAGACGCCG
>SDZE01000490.1 GCA_004173095.1 Bradyrhizobiaceae bacterium | reverse complement strand
CTCTATGACGAGACGATCTGGCAGGACGCCCGGGACGGCACGCCGCTGGTGCGACTGATCGAGCAGGCCGGCGCGATCCCCGGCATCAAGGTCGACGAGGGCACCCAGCCGCTGCCGAACTGTCCGGGCGAACTGGTGACCGTCGGCCTCGACAAACTCGCCGAACGTCTCGCGCGCTATTACGAGCGCGGCGCGCGGTTCGCCAAATGGCGCGCGGTGATCGATATCGGCAAATCTTCGTCGGGCGACCGCATGCCGTCGATGACGGCGATCGCGGTGAACGCCCATGCGCTCGCGCGCTACGCGGCGCTGTGCCAGCAGGCGCAGATCGTGCCGATCGTCGAGCCGGAAGTGCTGATGGACGGCGACCACGACATCGACCGCTGCGTCGAGGTCACCCAGCGCGTGCTCAACAAGACGTTCCAGGAATTGCGCATCCAGCGCGTGGCGCTGGAGGGCATGATCCTGAAGCCGAACATGGCGGTGTCGGGCAAGAAATCCGCAAAGCAGGCAGGCGTCGATGAGGTCGCCGAGAAGACCGTGCGGATGCTGAAAAACTGCGTACCGGCATCCGTGCCCGGGATTGCCTTTCTCTCAGGCGGTCAATCGGACGAGGACGCCACCGCGCATCTCGATGCGATGAACCGGATCGGCGGCATGCCCTGGCCGCTTACTTTCTCCTATGGCCGCGCCTTGCAGGCTGCGCCGCAAAAGGCATGGTCGGGCAAAAGCGAAAACGTCGCGGCTGCGCAGAAGGCGTTTGCGCACCGCGCGCGCATGAATTCGCTGGCCGCATCCGGAAACTGGACTGCCGAACAAGAAAAGGCTGCATGATCTTGGCTGCCAAGACCCCTGCGTGGCAAGCCTGCCCGAACTCATCGGCAAAGCCGATGTCGCGGCGGTGCTGCTGCGCCTGGCGCCGTCCGATCCCCGCACGCTGACCACGCGCATCAAGGCCGTGGCGCAGGTCGTGCAACAGACCGATGCCGCGCTGCTGGTCGAAGGCCATGTTGATCTCGTGGCCCGCGGCGGCGCCGATGGCGCGCATCTGCCCGGCCTCGCGCCACTGCAGGACGCCATGCCCGCGTTGAAGCCTGACCGGATTGCCGGTTGCGGCGGGTTGACGACGCGGCACCACGCCATGTCGGCGGGCGAAGCCGGTGCGGATTATGTGCTGTTCGGCGAGCCCGATACGAACGGGCAGCGACCGTCTGCCGATGCGATCGCGGAGCGGCTGCAATGGTGGGCCGAATTGTTCGAGCCGCCCTGCGTGGGTTATGCCACCACCATCGCCGAAGCGGAGCGGTTTGCCGATGCGGGGGCGGATTTCGTGCTGGTTGGCGATGCCATCTGGAACGATCCACGTGGCGCCGCCGCAGCGCTCATCGATGTCGATAAAGCGCTCAAGCAGGGTCACGCCACGCTGCTCGAGCGTTTCAAGACGGTACAGGGCTGATATCCGGTGAAGACGCTTCGCGCATTGCTGCTGACGACGGGCTGCCTGTGGGCCACGACGGCGCCTGCTCAGATGTCGTTGACGCCGCCGGCCGCGCCGACGCCACCCAGCCAGACCAAGGCCGCACCGAAGCCGCCAGCCAAGGCGCCTGCAGCGGCGAAGAAGGCGCCCGACGCCGGCAAGAACGCTCCGGCTGCAAAACAACCCGAGAAGGCCGAGGAGCCCGTCGATCCCCGGGCAGACCTGGTGTATGGCGCCTATCAGCGCGGCATGTACAAGACGGCCCTGGACCTCGCCACCAAGCGCGCCACGGAGAATAACGATCCGAAGGCGATGACCATGCTGGGCGAGCTCTATTCGAACGGGATCGGCATCAAGCGCAACTATCAGCAGGCCGCGGAGTGGTACAAGCGCGCCGCAGATCGCGGCGATCGCGAGGCCATGTTCGCCCTCGCGATGCTGCGGATATCCGAGCGCACCAATCCCGGCGGCCGTGACGAAGCCGTCAAGCTGTTGGCGTCCTCCGCGAAGCTCGGCAATCCCAAGGCTGCGTATAATCTGGCGCTGTTCTATCTCGACGGGCAGACGCTGCCGCAGGACGTCAAGCGCTCTGCTGAACTGCTGCGGCAGGCGGCCGATGCCGGCAACCCCGAGGCGCAATATGCCCTGGCGACCTTCTACAAGGAGGGCACCGGCGTCGAGAAGAGCATCGACAAGGCAATCCGCCTGCTGGCCGCCGCCTCGCTGGCCGACAATGTCGATGCCCAGGTCGAATATGCGATTGCGCTCTACAATGGCACCGGGACGCCGAAGAACGAGGCCGCGGCGATCACCCTGCTCCGCAACGCGGCGCGCCATAACAGTGCGATTGCGCAAAACCGACTCGCACGGGTGCTGGCGATGCGGACGAATACCGACGACCGGCTGGAGGGCCTGCGATGGCACATCGTGGCCAAGACGGCCGGCAAAGGCGACCTGATGCTGGACGAGCTGCTGGCCAGCGCCAGCCCGCAGGAACGCGCCCAGGCCCAGCAGGCCGCCAACAAATGGCTCGGCTCGACCCTGAAATGATGCCTCAAAGCGTTCTTGCTTGACGCGATGGCGCCCAACGGGCACCCATCGCGTCAGCAACCCAATCCTGAAGACCTGACGACAGGTCGTCGCGAGACGAGATCATGATCAATTCGGCTTTGATGAACGTGATGGTGAAGGCCGCCCGCCGCGCCGGCCGCAGCCTCAAGCGCGACCTCGGCGAGATCGAGCACCTTCAGGTGTCCTTGAAGGGGCCGGCGAATTTCGTCTCCCTCGCCGACAAGCGTGCCGAGGAGATGCTGTACACCGACCTCAACAAGGCCCGCCCCGGCTACGGCTTCCTCGGCGAGGAAGGCGGCAACCGCGAGGGCACCGACAAGAGCCATACCTGGATCGTCGATCCGCTCGACGGCACCACCAATTTCCTGCACGGAATCCCGCAATTCGCCATTTCGATCGCACTCGCCCGCGAGGACCAGATCATTGCCGGCGTGATCTACAATCCGGGCAATGAAGAACTCTATATGGCCGAGAAAGGCGCCGGCGCCTTCCTCAACGATGGCCGCCTGCGCGTGGCCGGTCGCCAGCAATTGCATGATTGCGTGATCGCCTGCGGCCTGCCGCATATCGGCCGCGGCGACTTCGAACTGTCGCGCAATGAAATGGCAGCGTTGCAGCCCAAGGTCGCCGGCCTGCGCCGCTTCGGCGCGGCGTCGCTGGACATGGCCTTCGTGGCCGCCGGCCGTCTCGACGGCTACTGGGAACGCAACCTGCAGCCATGGGATGTTGCGGCCGGCATCATCATGATCAAGGAAGCCGGTGGCGTTGTCGGCGACATCGACGGCGGTGACCTGCTGAAGACCGGCGACGTCGTGTGCGGCAACGAGATCGTGCACAATTCGCTGGTGAAGCTGCTTCGGCCGCTCTCCAAAAAATAAGGACCGCAGGGCGGATCAGCCGAAGCCGTCCTCCGCCACGATGTCGCGCCGCCCGTCATTGCGAGCGACGCGAAGCAATCCAGAAGGCAACAAGCCAAGTCTGGATTGCCTCGCCGCAAGTGCTCCTCGCGATGACGACTTAGTGCGAGGGTGCCGGAGTCTTGGCGCCGTCCACGTCCTGTGCGTCGTCCTTGACCTCTTCCGTCTGCGGCTTGTCCGGCGAGAACAGGTTCTGCACCGCGACGAAGAACACCGGCACCATCAGCAGCGCCAGGATCACCACCGCGATCATGCCGCCGGTCACCGAGGTGCCGAGCGCCTGCTGGC
>SDZE01000073.1 GCA_004173095.1 Bradyrhizobiaceae bacterium | reverse complement strand
CGGTGCGCGCGAGAATGTCAGTCATGCTGCCGCCCGAGAATGGCACCACAATGCGGACCATCTGGCTCGGATAGGCTTGTGCGGACGCATTGCTGCCGATCATTGCTGCAGTCGCAGCAATGCCGGAGCCGATCATGAACTGTCGGCGATCCATTGGTTTCCTCCGTGTGAACGCAAGCCGGGCTTTCAGCCTCTGGCGGTGTTGGGCAGTGGCATTGCGAGCAACACCACCGCCGGTCGTTTCGTCTCGTTACGCAGCGCGCGTATCTCATTGGGCGCGATGCGGCAGGAATCCCATGGGCCGAGAGCGGCGATGCCGTCCGGCGTCTCGAAGGTCACCTGGCCGTCGAGCACGACGTAAAATTTCTCCTCCGGCGACGCCGACGGCGTGATGCCGCCGCCCGGCAGGATCTGGCTCATGCCGAGCCACATCACGTCGCTCGGCCCGGCGTCGCGGCCCTGCAGGCGGAACATGCGCATGTCGCTGTGGCCGGGCGCCTCGTAGCGCGGTGCATCATTCAGTCGGACGACATGCATGGCTTCACCCGTTCGGTTGGAAAATCAGGCGGTCGCGCGACGAGCCGAGCACCGCGACATAGGCCTCCGCCGCACGTTGCAGCGGATAGATCGCATCCGGTTTGATCGGATAGGGCTTCAACGCGCCGCTGGCGAAGCCGGGCACCAGATCGCGCAGGATCTCGGCGGCCTCGGGCGACGACAGCGACAGCGAGTCGACGCCGAAGAAGCTGTGTTTGCCGCGATAGAACGCGAAGATGTCGAACGGCACCGTCGCCTTGGTGGAGGCAATGAAGATCTGGCGGCCGAGATGCGCGAGGGATTTCGTACCGGCTTCGTAATAGGGCTCACCAACCGTATTATAGACGATATCGGCGCCATGGCCGCCGGTCAGTTCGCGCACTTGTGCCGCGACATCGTCGCGGCCGGAATCGATCACCGTCACGTCCCCATGGGCATGGCCCGCGTAAGGCTCGTCCTTGCGTACCACGCCGATGACGCGGGCGCCCTGCCAGGACGCGATCTGGGTCGCGGCCTGACCGACCTTGCCATTGAGACCGAGGATCAGCACGGTCTCGCCGGGCTTCGGCATGCCGCTGCGGCGAAAGCCTTCCTGCGCCGTCACGAACGGCACGCCAATGCCGGCCGCTTCCGCGAGGCTGATATTGGCTGGCTTCTCCACCAATGCCGACGCCTCGACCACGAGATGCGTGGCATGGGTGCCGTCGCGGCTAATGCCGAGTTGGCCCGACGAGCCGAACACCTCCTTGCCGATCAGATCGGCCGGACCGTCGATCACCACACCGGCGAAATCGCGGCCCGGCGTGCGCGGGAACACCGCATGCGGCATCAGGCCGATGGTCGCCTTGGCGTCGGACGGATTGATCGCCGCCGCCCTGATCTCGACCAGCGCATCGCCGGCGCTGTTGCACGCCAGTGTGCGCTGCTCGGTGTCGAGCGAGACGTTCTCGACGCGGTCGGCCTTGGCGGAAATCCGCAAACACGTGGCCAGGGTCATGCGCCAGCTCCCACACTCGGCAGACCGAACAGCGTACGCGCCTCGGCGGGCGTCGCGATCTTTGCGCCGAGCTCCTCGATGATGCGCCGCGCCTTCTCCACCATCGCGGCATTGGACGGCGCCAGCACGCCTCGCCCCAGCATCACGGCATCTTCCAGCCCGGTGCGAGCATGGCCGCCGGCGAGCACCGATTGCGCTACCATCGGGAAGGTCGAACGACCAATGCCGATCGCCGTGAAGTGCGCGTCCCTTGGCAGCAGGCCGCGGGTATAGAGCACGGTTTCCGGCGAAGGCTGAAACCCGTATTTGACGCCCATCACGAAAGAGGTCAGGGCTGGACCCGTCAGTGTTCCGTCGGCGAGCAGATCATGCAGCAGCGCGATGTCGCCGGAATCGAACAGTTCGATTTCAGGCTTCACACCGGCGTCGCGAATGACCTTAGCCATGCGGCGGACATTGCCGGGCGTGTTGATGACCACCTGCCCGCCAGAATTCATGGTGTTGAGATCGATCGTGCAGATATCGGGCTTCAGCGCCGTGATATGGCTGACGCGCTCTTCCGGATTCATCAGCGTGGTGCCGGCGGCAGCCACTTTCGGGTCGTCCTGCGACGGCACGAAGCGCCCGCCGGGACCGGTGGTGATGTTGAGGATCAGGTCGCGATTTCGCGCACGGATGCGCGCGACGACATCCTGATAGTAGTCGAGCTTCATCGACGGCGCACCGGTGCCCGGCTCGCGCACATGGATATGCGCCACCGCAGCCCCCGCCTCCGCAGCGCCGAGACAGGCGTCGGCAATCTCCTCGGGTGTGATCGGCAGATGCGGGGTCTGGTCCGGCCGGGTCAGATTGCCGGTGACCGCGCAGGTGATGACAACCTTGTCGAGCATCGGGCGCATCAATCTGTCCTTAAAGCGCGCGGCCGCCGTCGACGACGATCAGCGAGCCGGTGGAATAGGTCAGATGGGTCGCGCAGGCCGCGATGGCGCGGCCGACATCGGCAGCCGTGGCGACACGCTTCAGCGGAATGGTCGGGGCTACTTTCTCCAAAGCGGCCGCATCACGCCCCGGCACGAAGTCGGTGGCGACCACGCCGGGCGACACAGCCATGACGCGCACCGCGGGCGCCAATGCGCGCGCAAGCGACTTGGTCATGGTGTCGACGCCGGCCTTGATCGCGGCATACGCGAGATTGGAGCCTACACCGTTCAATCCCGCGATCGACGATATGCTGACGATCAGCCCGTCGCCGCTGGCCTTGAGCAGCGGCGCGAAGGCGCGGATGGCGGCGAATTGGCCGCGCCAGTTGACCTTGAACATGTCGTCGATGAAGTCGTCGGTCAGCGCGTCGAGATCGCCGATCGGAATCGGCCGCGTGTAGCCGGCACTGTTG
>SDZE01000412.1 GCA_004173095.1 Bradyrhizobiaceae bacterium | reverse complement strand
AGGAATGGGGCCCGCAGCCGGCGCAGGTGACGCTCTCGACCATCGACTGCAACGGCGCCTCGCTCGGCGTGGCACGTGACACCAACGTCAAGGAGGTCAAGGATCTGCGCGGCAAACGCGTCGGCTTCGTGGTCGGCTCGCCGGCGTTGAACCAGAACTCGCTGGCGATCATGGCTTACGGCGGGCTGACCAAGGCTGATGTGAAGCCGATCGAATTCGCCAGTTACGGCGCGATGTGGAAGGGGTTGGTCAATAACGACGTCGATGCCGCTTTCGGCACGACCATCACCGGTCCCGCCAAGGAAGCCGAGTCGTCCCCGCGCGGTCTGGTCTGGCCGCCAATGCCGGCAGGAGACAAAGCCGCATGGGAACGTGTCAAGCGGATCGCTCCGTTCTTCAATCCGCATGTCGCAACTTGCGGCGCCGGCATCACGCCGCAGGCGCCGATCAATCTCAGCACCTATCCTTATCCGATCGCGACGGTGTATGGGACACAGGCCGAGGATCAAGTCTATGCCATGACGAAGGCGATGATCGTCAATTTCGACTCCTACAAAGACAATGCGCCGGGCGCGCTCGGCCTTGCCGTGAAGGCCCAGAGCATGAAGTGGGTGGTGCCCTTCCATCCCGGCGCGGTGAAGGCTTTGAAGGAAGCCAATCACTGGACCCCCGACGATCAGGCCCACAATGACGGGCTGATCAAGCGGCAGGGTGTCCTGAAGGCGGCATGGGACGGCTACGCCAAGGCCAATGCGTCCAAAGGCGAGAGCGAGTTTCTCAGCGGCTGGATGACGGCACGCGCGGATGCGCTGGCCAAGGCCAAGATGCCGAACGGGTTCGAAGAATAACCACACGCCCTGCCCGTACCCGCCGCTGGATATAACCTCATGACGTCTTCCTCCGACACCGCGCGGGTTAATTCCGACGTGCCTCAAAAAATGGATATCGATGACCCCCATGGGGTCGCCGATCTCCAGGAATCGGAGGTCACGCGCGTGCGCGCTCTGCACGGCATCTGGCGCTGGGCGCTGATGGCGGCGACGCTCGGCACCATCCTGCTTTGCATCAACCAGCAATTCGCGCTGCGCTTCCTGATCGGCTACACCCAGCTCAACACCGAATATTTCTATCTGCTGATCGCGCTGATGTTGCCCTTCACCTTCCTGATGTTTCCGGGAACGCCGAAGGCCGACCTCGATCGCGTGCCGTGGTACGACGTTGCATTGTTCGTCGGCACCTTCGCGTCCGCCATCTATCTGATGATGAATATTCGCAAGGCGGCACAATTCGGCTGGGAATTCGACGGCGCCCCCAATGGCGTGATCGCCGCCGGCCTGGTGATGTGGTTCGTGCTGCTGGAGGCGCTGCGTCGCACCGGCGGCTGGAGCCTGCTGTTGAGCGTTGCGCCATTCACGTTCTATCCGCTGTTTGCGGATTCCAGTTGGCTCGGGCCGTTTCGCGGCACCCAGTCGACGCTCGCGCAGACCACCGCTTATCACGTGTTGTCCGGCGAGAGCCTGCTCGGCATTCCGATTCAGGCTTTTGCCGATACCGTCATCGGCTTTCTCGTCTTCGGCACCGCGCTGATGATGACCGGCGCCGGCAAATTCTTCATCAATATTGCGTTCGCGATGTGCGGCACCTTTCGCGGCGGCGCTGCAAAAGTCTGCATCTTCGCCTCCGGCCTGCTCGGCACGGTCGGCGGCAGTATCGTGTCCAACGTGCTCACCGCCGGCACCATGACCATTCCGGCCATGAAGAAGACCGGCTTCACGCCGTCTTACGCCGCAGCCATCGAAGCCTGTGCCTCGACCGGCGCAGTGCTGGCGCCACCCGTGCTCGGTGCCACGGCTTTCGTGATGGCGCAGTTCATGAACGTCAGCTACGCGGAAGTCGCGCTCGCCGCCACCATTCCGTCGGTGCTGTATTATTTCGGCCTGTTCGCGCAGGTCGACAGCTACGCCGCCCGCCACAAGCTTGAAGGCATTCCCCGTGAAGAGCTACCGCGCTTCACCGATGCGTTGAAGGACGGCTGGTACTATCTGTTCGTCATCGCGATCCTGGTCGTGATGCTGCTGTATTTTAAACGCGAGAGCCATGCGCCGTTCTATGCCACGGCGCTGCTCGTGATCCTGCATCAATGGTCCGGTCCGGCCCCATGGAAGCGCGGCAACACGCTGGTGCTTATGGTGGCCATTGCACTCACAGCCGGGATGGTGTGGCTCGACATGGGTAACGCGATCCTGTGGGGCATGTGCATTCTCGCCGCGTTGAACGAATTTTTCCCCGGGAAGAACTGGGGCGGCGCGCGCTGGCTGCATTTCCTGGAATTGAACGGCAAGACTTTCGTCGAACTGATCGCCATTCTCGCCGGCTGCGGCTTGCTGATCGGCGCCTTCTCGCTGACCGGCGTAATCTCCAGTTTGGCCAACGATCTACTCAACATCGCCGGCGGTGACGTCTTCCTGCTGCTGCTGATGTGCGCCTTCACCAGCCTGATCCTCGGCCTCGGCCTGACCACGACGTCCTGCTACATCTTCCTCGCCATTCTGGTGGCGCCGGCGCTGGAGAAGCTCGGCCTTAACAAGATGGCCGTGCACATGTTCATCTTCTATTGGGGCATGCTGTCGTCGATCACGCCGCCGGTGGGCTGACGGCTTTGGCCGGCCTCGGAATCATCTTCATCTGTGGCGGCATCCAGGGCTATCAGGCCTATGTCGGCGATCTCAGGAAAGCCGGCACAATGGAATGGCCGCTGCGGGTGCTGCTGGTGATCGGAGGCATCACGCTGGCAACGCCGGGCGGCGGCATCAACCCGCTGTCGCAGTGGCAGATCATGCTGCTGGCACTGGCAATCCTGGCGCCGACCCTGCTGGTGGCGCTGGCATTGGTGAAGCGCGGACAAGCGAGGTTGGTTGCGTCGTAATCTGTAGGGTGGGCAAAGCGCAGCGTGCCCACCACGATGAGCGACGCATGACGTGGTGGGCACGCTACGCTTTGCCCACCCTACGCTCCGAAGCTACGCCGCCATCCAGCGACGTCTAAAACTCTTCCGGACACGGGTCGATGATCTTCCACAGTTCGACGCCGTTCTTGACCTTCTTCATCTCCGGCGTCAGGCCGCCATTGCGGGCGAGCCAGGCCTTCACGGTCGGTGGGTAATACGACATCAGGTCCGAGGTCCCCTCGTAGCTGATGACCTTCATGCCAAAGGTGAAAGCCTTGTCGTAATAGGCCTGATGGAAACCGAGGCTGGCGCGCGGGGTCACGCACACTTTGTTGAGCGGCACGATGCCGAGCACCAGGGTGCAGGCCGAATTGCAGATGCCATCGATGATCACCCGCTCCCGGCGATCGCGGATGCGCTCGTACTTCGCCTTGTATTCCTCGACATAGCCGCCGTGATCGCGGGTAATGCGCAAATCGGCGTGTGCGGGCGCGACAAAGAGCACCACCAGCGAAGTCAGCAGAGGCAGCAACGAGAGGCGCATCAGGCCACGAAACCGGTCAGAACAATGTTCGAAGCCGCTACCCGATCGGGCAACGGCCTAGCATCCGACTCTGGCCGGACAGTGCTAGCATTTCGTTAAGCATCGGCTTTGAGCGAAAAAAAGGCAGAAACCGGTCCTGCCCCGTTTCGCCTAACCGTTGAGGAACATGCGGTAGACCGGATTGTCGGTCTCGTCCTCATAGGGATAGCCGAGCGCATCAAGCCGCTCACCCATGCGGCCGCGATCGGCGTCCGGCACCTGCAGCCCGACCAGGATGCGTCCATAGTCGGCGCCGTGATTGCGGTAATGAAACAGAGTGATGTTCCAGTCCGGCTCCATCTGATCCAGAAACTTGAGCAAGGCTCCTGGCCGTTCCGGGAATTCAAACCGAAGGATCACCTCGCCTTGCAATTCCGGCGGCGCACGCCCGCCGACCATATAGCGGATATGCAGCTTGGCAGTCTCGTCGGCGCTGATATCCAGCACCCTGTAGCCAAGCGCACGCAACTGCTCGATCAGCCTGGCTTTCTCCTGTCGCGCATCGGACAATTTGATGCCCACGAAGACATTGGCGTCCTTCGCTCCGGCATAGCGATAGTTGAATTCGCTGATGACCTGATTGCCGATGGTCTGGATAAAGCGGCGGTAGCTGCCGGGCTGTTCCGGAATGGTGACACCGAGCAGGATCTCACGGGCTTCGCCGACCTCGGCGCGCTCGGCCACATGGCGCAGCCGATCGAAGTTCATGTTGGCGCCGCTACTGACCGCCACAAGCGCGCCGGTGCGCGTCGGATTTGCCGCGACATAGGACTTCAGACCGGCGAGCGCCAGTGCGCCCGCGGGCTCGGCGAGCACGCGCGTGTCCTCGAAGATATCCTTGATCGCCGCGCACATCTCGTCGGTGTCCGCGGTGATGACATCGTCGAGCAAATCGCGGCACAGCCGAAAGGTCTCGACGCCGGCCTGACGCACGGCGACGCCGTCGGCGAACAGCCCGACGCGATCGAGCACGACGCGTTCGCCGGCTTCGATGGCAGCCTTCATGGATGCCGCGTCCGCAGGCTCGACGCCGATCACCTTCGTTTCCGGCCGCAGGAATTTGATGAAGGAGGCAACGCCCGCCGCAAGGCCGCCGCCGCCGATCGGCACGAATACGGCTTCGATCGGATGTGGATGCTGCTGCAGGATCTCCATGCCGATGGTGCCCTGCCCGGCGATCACATCGGGATCGTCATAGGGGTGCACGAAGGTCAGGTTATGCTCCACCTCGAGCTGTCGCGCATGCGCTGCGGCCTCGTCGAACGTATCGCCGAACAGCACGGCATTGCCGCCCCAATAACGGACCGCATCAATCTTGATCGGCGGCGTCGTCACCGGCATCACGATGGTCGCCTTGATACCGAGCCGCTGCGCCGACAGCGCCACGCCCTGCGCATGATTGCCGGCCGAGGCGCAGATCACACCCGCCGCGCGCTGCTCTGCCGAAAGTTGCGCGATCCGGTTGTAGGCGCCGCGGATCTTGAACGAGAATACCGGTTGCAAATCCTCGCGCTTGAGCAGCACCGGGCTGCCAATCCGGGCGCTGAGGCGCACCATCTTGTCCAGCGGCGTCTGCACCGCGACGTCATAGACGCGGCTGTCGAGTATCTTGCGAACATAGTCGGTCACGGCGAAGTCCTGAAACATGGTGCTGTACCACCCGGCACAGCGACGCGGCGAAGCGAGATGGGCACCGAAATGCGAGGAAAATCAAGCCCGTTTTGGTGATGATGAGGCTGGACGGATGTGACTGGCCTGTTCCGCAACCCTTTGTAAACAATCACCGGGCCCCTGTTGCCGTAAGCGACAGCCGGCCGACCGTCGGCGATGGCAGCAGATCAACATCACCGGATCGATCCTACTGCGTAATCATAAGGACTAGCTTTTGGCGCCGCCGTGACTATGGTGCCGACGATGCACTCGTAGCTCAGCTGGATAGAGCATCGGATTTCGATTCCGAGGGTCGGGCGTTCGAATCGCTCCGAG
>SDZE01000121.1 GCA_004173095.1 Bradyrhizobiaceae bacterium | reverse complement strand
GATATCCCTTCGCGTTCCGGCTCGATGTCTCCTATGCGGTCGAGGGCGACGACCTCGTCATCGGCTATGCGATCAGCAATACCGGCGACGAGATGCTGCCGGCCTCGATCGGCGCCCATCCGGCGTTTCACTGGCCGCTGGCCGATGGCGTCGCCAAGGACGCCCATTGCATCACCTTCGATAAGCCTGAGCCGGCACCGATCCGTCGTCTCGATGGCGGATTGCTGTTGCCCGATGCCGAGCCGACGCCTGTGCAAGGCACGCAACTGCCGCTGTCCGAAACCCTGTTCGCGACGGACGCGATGATCTTCGATCAACTCGCAAGCACATCGTTGCGCTATGCCGCGCCATGCACGCCGACCATTACTTTCGCCTGGGACGGCTTCCCGCAACTCGGCATCTGGTCGAAACCATCGGGCGCGCCGTTCCTGTGCATCGAACCGTGGCACGGCTATGCCAGCCCGATCGATTTCGATGGCGAGTTCGCCGACAAGCCCGGCGTGATGCACATCGCCGTTGGAGCCACCCGCAGTTTTACGCAGCGGATCGGGTTTGCGTAAGCGCACGACTCAGCACAAACGCTGATCGTCCCGTCTCGTCATTGCGAGCGCTGCGAAGCAATCCAGAAAGCCAAAAGTGAAGGCTGGATTGCTTCGTCGCTGCGCTCCTCGCAATGACGGCTGAGACTGCCCTTCTCAAGCGGCTACACGCACGTCCAAACAAAAAGCGGAGGCATCGCTGCCTCCGCTGTTCGCGTTTCGCTCTGTGGCCGAGCCTTATCCCAGTCGGCCTGCCGCATGGGCCAGCAGCGTGTAGACCAGCCCCGTTTCCGAGGTGAGGTGCGTCCGCAGCGCATCCGGACCACGTTCGTCGCGGGCCACTTCGTCGAGCAGGCGCTCGAACTCGGTGATGTAGCGGTCCACTGTCGTCTTGAACGTACGGTCGGCGCGATACTTGCGGGCGACCTCGTCGAACGCTTTCTGGCCGGCCGGCGTGTAGAGCCGCTTGCTGAAGGCCTTGCGCTCGCCGCGCTGGTAGCGATCCCACATTTCGGCCGCGAGGTTGCGGTCCATCAGGCGGCTGATGTCGAGCGACAGCGACTCCAGCGGATTGCTGGGCGCGGCCGGCTGTTGCGGCGCGCGGGCGCGCGGCGCTTCCTCTTCATCCTCGGCGCGGCCGAGCAGATCGGTCAGCCAGCCGTCACCGCTGCCCTGATTGGCCGGGGCAACCGAAGGGGCCTCGGTGCGGCGCGAAGGGCTGCCGAAATCGGCGGTCGGCAGGTTCGATGCGGTGCCGCTCGACGAACGGCGCGGCTCGCTGCGGGACACCTCAGCGCGCGATTCGCTGCGGATGTCCGAGCGGCTTGCCGCGACGGTGGCCATGACGGGCTCCGGTTCGCGTTCACGCTGCGACGTGGTGCGGGAGGCGGTCGATACGACGTCCATGCCGCGGCCATGCCGGGCGACGATGCGATTGAGCTCGGCCAGCGCCTCGATCTGATCGACGATCACCTTGCGCATCTGCGCGGTGCTTTCGGCAGCTTCCTGCGGCATCTCGAACACGCCGCGGCGGAGTTCCGTGCGGGTGCTGTCGAGTTCGCTCTGCATCTCGGCAGCCATCGCCTTCATGCTCGCGACCATGGCGGCGAACTTGTCCGCCGAGGTCTTGAACATGGCCTCCGCCTCCTGGGTGCCCTGCTGATAGATTTCGGACATCGCTTCGGTGGTGGCGCGGCGCTCCTCTTCGGCAGCGCTGCGGACGGCTTCGAACTGCTTGGTGATCGCGGACGATCCGGCACCCGCCGTCTCGGCAACCACTCGGGCGATGTCGCGTGCACGCTCTTCCGCGGCGGCCAGCGACTCGTCGAGCAGGCTGGTGAAGCGCGTCAGGCGGTTATCGAGATCGTTGGTGCGGCTGTCGATGGTGGTGACCAGCGATTCCAGCGCGGCCTTCTTGTCGCCGACCGAGGTGAGGGTCGAACGGTTGCTCTGCTCGACCAATGCGGCGGCATCCACCAGCGCGTGGCCGTGGGCCTCGAACTGGGTCGAGAGTTCGCCGAGATCGCCCAGCGCCTTCTCCGATTTCGCGGTGAAGACGGTGAGCTGCTCTTCCAGCGTCTGGGTCGCCATGCCGTTGCGCGACGTGACCTCGTTCATGGTGGCGACGAAGTCGGCCACGCGGGTGACCAGCGCGCGCTCCAGCGAGTTGAGGTTGTCGTGAGCCCCGGTGAGGACTTCCTGCAGCAGGATATTGCCTTCACGCAGCCGCTCGAACAGCGCCACCGTGTCGGTCCGCAGCATCTTGCTGGTTTCCTGCATCTCGGTGACCGCCGTGATCGACACCTGGCGCGACTGCTCGATGGCCGAGCGCGACGAGGCTTCGAGATCCTTGAGCGACTTGTTGACCGCGCCGGCCGCAAGCTCGCCGGCCGTGGTGATGGCACGGGCCACGTCGGTGCTGCTGACGGAGAGCGTCTGCGTAAAGGTCTGGCTGCGGTTCTCGATCGCCTTCAAGGCGTCGACCGTGACGCGGTCGATATCGACGGTGAGCTGATTGGCCTTGCCGCCGAGCGCATCGACCAGCGAGCCGCGCTTCGCGTCCACCATCTGCGACAGACGATCGGTCTGCTGCTGCACGTAGCCGACGATCTCGTCGGTCTTGGCGCTCATGGTGGTGCTGAACGAGCCCGAGGCCGTGAACACCGAACGTTCGATCTCCGACGAGGTGGTCTTGATGCGGGTGACGACTTCGTTCGACGCCGCGATCAGCGTCTGTTGCGCGCTGGCCGTGGTCGACTTGATGTTGTCGGCAGTGTTGGCGGTGACGGTCGACAGCGAACGCTCGAGGTCGGTGGAGATCGCCTTGATCTGCAACGCGACATCCGCCGACGAGGTGGTGAGCGAGGTCTGCACTTCCCGGGCGCTCGACAGGATCGTGGCCGCTGCATCGGCACCGACGCTGGTGAGCGTGCGCTCGACGTCGGTGGCGAGATTGCGGACGACGGTCGTCGTTTCCGTCGATGTGGAGACCAGCACGGACTGGGCTTCGCGCGCGTGGCTGACGATGGCGTCGGCGGTCGCGTTGCTGGCGGCCGTGATGCTGCGCTCCATGTCCGCGGCAAGCGCCTGCACATGCGTCGCTGCTTCCGACGACGCAAGCATGAGGGTGCTCTGCGCTTCGCGTGCGCCGGTGACGATGGAGCTCGCCGTGCTTGCGCCGGCAGCGGTGATGCTGCGCTCCACGTCGGCAGCGAGCGTGCGCACCTGGTTGGCGGCGTCGGTGGAGGCCTCGATGAGCGAGGACTGCACGTTGCGGGTCGAGGCGAGGATCGACTCGGCGCTCGCATTGCCTGCAGCGACCAGCGTGCGCTCCACGTCGGCAGCAAGCGAGCGGACCTGCTGGGTCGCATCGGTCGAGGCCGTCACGAGCGTGGATTGTGCGGCGCGGGCGCCGGTCAGCACCGCATCGGCGGTGGCTGTGCCGACAGCGGTGAGCGTGCGTTCGACATCGGCGGACATTGTCTGCAGATGGGTCGTGACCTCGCTTGAGGTCGAGACCAGGGTGGTCTGCGCATCGCGTGCGCTGGCGAGGATCGAGGCAGCGGTGGTCGAACCGGCGCTGGTGAGCGTGCGCTCGACATCGGCAGACAAGGTCCGAACCTGGTCGGCAGCTTCGCTCGACGCGGTGACGAGGGTCGTCTGTGCATCGCGTGCGCTGGCGAGGATCGAGGCGGCGGTGGTCGAGCCAGCGCTGCTGAGCGTGCGCTCGACGTCGGCAGACAAGGTCTTGACCTGGTCGGCGGCGTCGCTCGACGCGGTGACGAGGGTGGTCTGCGCTTCGCGGGCGCTGCTGACGATGGCGCCGGCGGCATTGCTGCCGATCGTGGTGAGCGAGCTCTCGATATCGGCGGCGGTCAGGCGCAGCTGCGCACCGACATCGGTCGAGACCGAGACGAGCGATTCCTGCGCGGCGCGCGCGCCGGCCTGGATCGTCTCGCTCGTGTTGACCATGAGATGGGTCAGCGTGCGCTCCGCATCATCCACATGACTCTTGATGCCGAACGACAGTTCTTCGGCCCGGGCCATGAGCTGGTCGCTGGCGGTGCGGCCGGAAGTCTCGATGCGGCCGGCGACAGCCTCGATGCGCGAGCCGAGAAGCTCTTCGAACTGTTCGACGCGGGTATCGATTTCGCCGGCGATGGCGCTGGCGCGGCTCTCGACGCCGTCATGGATGCTCTGGAAGCGCGCGGTGATGGTGTCGGTGAAACGGTTGCTGCGATCGTCGATCGCCTCGGTGACACCCGCGATACGGTGATCGATGGCGCCGATCGCCTGGACCGTGCCTTCGGTGAGCGACGTGGTGAGGAACGACAGGCGGTCGTCGATGGAATGGATCGCCTGCACCGCGCCTTCGGTGAGCGAGGTGGTGAGATAGGTGAGGCGGGTGTCGATGGTCGCGACGGCGCGGGTGGTGCCCTCGGTCAGCGACGTGGTGAGGTGAGTGAGGCGCGCATCGACGGTATCGACGGCGCGGGACGTCCCATCGGTCAATGAGTTGGTGAGATGGGTGAGGCGGGCATCGACCGTATCGACGGCACGCTCGGCGCCTTCGGTGAGGGTCGATTGCAGCGTCTGCAGACGCGCTTCGACGATCGCGGTGACCGACTGAGCGCGGTTGTCGAAGGTTTCTTCGAGGCCCTTGAGCCGGTTGTCGACGGTGTCGTCGAACGCCTTCATGCGGCTGTCGAGCGAATTGTCGAGGCTGTTGACGCGGCTTTCGAACGTCGTCTCGAAATGCGCCAGGCGTCCATCGAGCGTATCGGTGATGCCGCCGATATTCGAGGTCACGCGGGCATCGAAGCCGTCCACATAGGTCTTCAGCGTGGTGTTGATGTCTTCGGTGCGCTGGCCGAGACGCTCGACCACTTCGCCGCCGAAGGTCTTTACCGTGCGGTCGAATTCCGAGATGTGCTTGGTGATCAGTGCGCCCAGCGTGCCGCTGTCGCGCGAGAAGCGCTCGGCGAGCTCATAGCCCTGATCCTTCACCAGCTGCTCGAACGAGTTCATCTGCAGGCTGAGGGTATCGTGTGTGGTTTCGGTCTGGCTGGCGACCTTTGCGGCGAGCGCGGTGACAGTCGCTTCGAGCGACTCGCTGGCCTTGTCGCCCGAGGTGAGCACCTGGGTGGCGAGGCGGTTACCGGCGTCGTCGATACGGCTGGCCAGATCGTTGCTGCGCAGTTCGAGTTCCAACAGCAGCGAGTCGCTGGAGTTCTTCAGCGTGTCGTGAACCTGCTCGGTGCGGTCGGAGACGCGATCGACGATCGAGGCCGAGCGCTGTTCGAATTCATTGGTGATGCGGTCGATCCGCTCGTTCAGCATCTCGTGGACGCGGTCGGCGAGATCGACGAATTCGTCATGCACGTGGCCGGTCTTGAAGTTGAGGCTGGTGGTGAGGCGTTCGGACGCTTCCAGCACGGCGCGGGTGGTCTCGCCGCTGGCTTCTTCCAGGCGATCAAGCAGATCGCCGCCGCGCTCGCCGAGCGCCAGGATCATATTGTCGCCGGCACGGCCGAGCGCGGTGGTGATGTGTTCGCCACGTTCTTCCAGCGCACCGGTGATGCTCTTGGCGACTTCGTCGACGCGCGAAGCGATGGCGTCGGAAATCAGCGCGATGTCGTGGCGCAGATCGATCTGCACGCCGGAAATCGCCGAGCGGACCTGCTCGGCCTGACCGACCAGATTGTCACGCTGATGCGCGATGTCCTGCAACAGCGCGCGAATGCGTACTTCGTTGTCGGAGTAAGCGCGTTCGAGGGCCGAGACTTCGTTGGCGACCAGCGACTCAAGTTCGCCGGCGCGCGCGATGGCGCGTTCGATGCCGTCGCCCATGGCGGCGACTTCGCGGCGGATCGCCTGGCCGACAGTGACCATGGCATCGCCGGAGCTGCCTTCCGGCTCGGAGAAACGGATAGCGACCTGGGCCATCGACTGCGCGATCATGCGCATTTCCTGGCCCCGCCAGGCAAGGGCCGCGAGGAAGTAGAACAGCAGGATCGGCGCCACCATGGCGGCGGCGAGGCCGACGAGTGCCAGCGTGCCGCCGGGGCCCTGACCGGCCACGGCCTGCAGCGACGGCAGAAAGGCATAAGCCAGGAAGGCGGCGGCAATCACCCAGACGCCGGCGAACAGCGTGGCGAGCGTGTAGACGTTGCGGGCAGGGCGGTTCTTCTGCAGCGCCTGCAGGATCTGGCCGATCGTCTCGCGGTCGTCATTGGCTGCGCGGCGGCCGAAGCGGGGCTCGTCGGCGGACTCGAAGGTCGGACGGTCGGCCGCGCCGCGGGAATCGAAGCGGGAGTCGTCGAGATCCATCGGGTTCGTGAGCGGCGCAGCATCGACGCGCAGATTGGGCTCGCGCGATCCGTCGATATTGAGCGCCTCCTGGATGGCGGAGAGAGCGACTTCGGTCGGATCCTTGGCCTTCTTCGAATTGTTTGCCATGCTCGTTCCACGCGCCCCTTTTACGCAATACTACGGGAGTTCCCGCACCGATCGCATTCTGCCGCCCCATGACCCCTCGTCATGATGTGGCATCCCCGTCCTACGATCGCGGATAACCGGTCGCTCGGCTTGTCCGCTACTTCCCGCAAACATCCTATTGGCTTGGTCGCGCGAATGAAATGCTTCCGGTTAAGACATTCTTAATGATAGTTAACGGCTTGTCCCGGTAACCGATTGTTAAGCCAAGAACATTGCGATTGGACGGGAAATCGTGGCGAGTTTTCGTCAAAACGGTGGCGGAATGCCGGATCGTGCACAGAACGTTCCGTTAACCAAATCCGTGGTTGGCTCCTGAAAAATGCTGCCGGAACCCCCGGCGACAGTATTCTCAGGTCAGTCAATGTCGCTTCAGTTCGAACGGGTTCAATGGATGCCATCACCGCCGCTGGTTCCTGATGACGGGCCGCTCGATATCGACCACCTCCGACGGATGACCATGGGTGACGCCTCGCTCGAACACGAGGTGCTGGCCATGTTTGCGGCTCAGGCCAGCGAACTGATCGAAAAGATCGTCAAATTGCCCGACAATGTCGGGGCCCTGACCCACAAGTTACGTGGTTCGGCCGAAGCGATCGGGGCCTTTCGCATCACCGATGCGGCCGAATGGCTGGAAACGATGTTGCGTGACAAGGCCGATCATGGCGAAGCGCTGATGACCCTGACCGACGCCGTGCTCGAGGCCCGCGCCGAGATCGATGGTATGCTCAAGCGGTCCTGATTCCGTCAGCCGGCAGAGGCCTCTGTGTCCTCCATTTCGGGATGACGGTTTTGCGGTGGGGCGCTGGCGCTGTCCCGAGTGAGCCGTTATAGGACAGTCGTATCTTCTTTCCGGCAGTGCGAGCATCATGGCCAAAATCAACTTTATCGACCATTCCGGTGAAACCCGCACCATTGATGCGGATGCCGGCTCTACCGTGATGGAAGCCGCGATCCGCAATTCGATTCCCGGCATCGAAGCCGAATGCGGCGGCGCCTGCGCCTGCGCGACCTGCCATGTTTATGTGGACGACGCGTGGATGGAGCGCGTCGGCGCGCCGACCCCGATGGAAGAGGACATGCTGGACTTCGGCTACGACATCAAACCGAACTCGCGCCTCTCCTGCCAGATCAAGATCTCCGACGCCCTCGATGGCCTCGTGGTGATCACGCCCGAACGTCAGGCCTGAGCCGCCGCAAGGCCGCTGCTGCGCATCATCCAGGGCTGCATTTTCTCGATCACTGCCGGCGGTATCGCCGTCGGCTGCCGGCTGGCGAGTCCGACCATCACCGTGGTGGCGCTGGCCGATGCGATGCACTTGCCTTGCGAGAACACCACCTGGGCGAATGTCAGAGAGGTCCGACCGACCTTCTCGATGCCGGTCCCGAGTTCGATCGTGCCCGGCCAGTGCAGTTCGGCGCGGAAATGGATGTCGAGTCGCGCCAATACCCAGCTCAGTCCTTCCGGCGTGATTCCGTAGGCCGAATCTTTCGTGAGCATGACCCGGCTGGTTTCAAAGTAGCTGGCATAGATCGCGTTGTTGACATGATTGTTCGGATCGAGATCGGCAAAGCGCACATTGTCCGACAGGCGGAACGGATAGTCTGCAAGCAATGGCGCGGGTGCGCGGGTAGGGGCATTCACGTCGTCATCTCCAGCTGAGTCATTCCGGTTACAGCGTGTTTGTCGTATCCAGGCAAGCGTTCGTGGATCTTAGCATAGCGCTTGGCAAGCGATGCGCACACGCGCGGCCGCTTGATCGACAAGGCAGCATGGTGCGAATTCCGCACGTTTCCTCTGCACCGCTGCGACAATTGGATGTGGCGGTATTGCGGCAGCGGCAACGTTTCGAAACATCGGACCGTCGTCGATGATCTTGCAAAAGCCATCGAGCGCGTTCAGTCTTTCGTCGTCAAACATTGCCGGTCCAGGCAGCTGCATTGCGATGCGCTTGCGAACGACAACTGCGAAGGTGACCTCGATGACTAGATTGCGATCCCGCCACCTCGCTCCGATCGCCGCCGCGACGGTCGCGCTGATGTCTCTCCCGGCTCTCGCGCAGCAGCCATCGGCTGCGGGCCTGTGGCAGAAGACCGAGGACGGCAAGCCGGTCGTCTGGGTCTTGATGGTGGATCACGGAGGCACCTTCGAAGGCGCCATCGCGAAGACGTTTCCGGGCGCCGATGACAAGCCGGGCGATGACGTCTGCAGCAAATGCGTCGATGACCGCAAGGGCCAGCCGGTGCTGGGCATTTCTTTCATCCGCAACATGCAACAGCAGGGTTTGAAATACGAGAACGGCAACATTCTCGATCCGCGTGACGGCAAGGTCTACAAGGCCAAGATGAGCGTCAGCGCGGATGGTCGTGCGCTCACCGTGCGCGGCTATTGGGGCATCTCACTGCTCGGCAAGGACGAGACCTGGTATCGCCTGCCGGACGCGCAACTGGCATTGCTCGATCCGCGCGTGACGGCCAAATATTTCCCGAACCAGACGGTGGCCACCAAGCAGCCGCCGACCGTGGGAAGTGGCTCGGCCAAGCCGCAGCCGGTGCGCAAGGCCAGCACGGCCGCAGTCCAGCAGTCGCAACACTGATCGCTGAGATCTGACGGCGGGCGAGGCGCATTGCGCTTCCGGCACGGGCCCGGCGGATTAGCCTGGCATCAAACAGCGGCGGCTTCACGCATCCGCCGGCTCTCCGACTACTGCGGCAGCGGCGCGAGTGGCTCCTGCGAGACTTCCGCCTCGGCACCGAGCCGCAATACATTAACTGCGGCTGGCACTACGGCATCGGCCATCGCGGCATGGCCTTCGCCGGTCGGATGGATCGCGCCGCCATAGACGGCCGACAGCACGCCCCAGGTGGCATCGTGGATATCCGCCGGCTGGATCGCTGCCGAGTAACCTTGCGGATAGGTCATGGCCGCGAAATAGCTGTCGTTGGCGTCGCGGATCCAGCGCGCGCGGGGCGCGTAGGCGCGGAATTCGCTGGCGCCGCGGCCGCACACCATCGGCTGCTGCGCGGATTCCACGAGGCTGCTCTCGAAGCTGTCGCCCTTCGGCGAGAAGCAGGCGCGGTCGAATTCGGGATCGCTGTTGCCGCGCGCGCAAAAGCCGTGATTGGCGAATGCTTGCTGATGCGCATCGACGAAGGTCATGCGGTCGGCTTCAGGATTGCGACACAGCACGCCGCCTTCGCACATGGCGACCGAACGTAGCCGCGGCAGAAACTCACGATCGACGAAATTGGTCACATTGGCGAGGCGGCGCGGATCGGCCGAGAAGGACGGGTGCACGTCAAACCCGGCAGGACCGCCGGGGCAGGGGCCGCCATTGACCAGCGCGGGATTGGCATAGGCCGCGAACACCACGCGGTTCATGTCGCCGCCCAGCAGCGGTTTCAGCTGCTCGCGCAGCTTGCCGAAGGCAGCCGGAAGATCGCGCGTCAGTGCGTTGCGCGAGTCCTCCACCGAGCCGAGCAGACCGGCGCGCTTGAACAGCGTCCGTTCAGTGTCGTTTTCGACGATGACATCGGCCACCAGCCCCGAGAAGTTGATGTCGTTGGCGCCGATCGACAGCAGCAGCAGATCGAGCCGGCGGTTCGGCTGCCGGCGTTTCACGGCAGTCATCGCGTCGCGCAGTTCGGCGACCTGTCCGTTGACGCTTCCGGCGCAGGTCGAGGCATTCTTCGTGGTCAGGCATTCGCGGGCGCGCTGGCTGCCGAGCAGGCCGTCGGGGATGGTCGCCCCCGAGCAGGCCAGCGGCAGATAGGTGACGGCGATGTGCGGATACTGCACGGCAAGCGCAAGCGCCGCACGGGTCTGGTAGCTATAGAGCGAGCGATGGCAGGCGGCGTTGAGCCATTGCGCGCCGGCGCGCTGCCAGGCTTGCAGCGACTCATAGGAATCGCAGGAGCGCCCGCCTTTGAATCCCGCGCGGCTCGGCCGGTAGAACTGGCCGGCCGGCCCGCCCAGATAGGAGCGGAAACAGAAGCCATCGTCGGACAGCGCCACGGGCCGGTCCGGATTGCCTTCGCCGGACGCGATGGAATCGCCGAGACCGGCGATCAGGACGTCGCGCACCACGATGTCGGTCGAGGTCCGCATCGGGCCTTCGCCGCTGGAGACGTCCACGGTGGCCACCGTGCGACGACCGTAGAGCGCACGGAGATTGATCGGCTCGGCGCAGTCCAGGGTGGATTGCCGCGGGCCTTCGCCATCGTCGAAAGTCCAGGCGCAGACGGCCCCGACCGGCACATTGCCGGTGAGGCGGACGGTGATCGGATGATCGACCGGCGTCAGGTAGCTTTCCTTGTTGCCGTCCCGGCTGCACGGTTCGCTGACCTTGCCGGCGAGATCGACGCAGAGCCGGCCCACGGTGTTGCGGGCCCAGCCGCGGCCATCGCTCTGGATGCCGAGCGCCTGTTCGGATTCCAGCACGCTGCGATTGCGCATGGCATCGACGTGAAGCTGAAAGTCGCGTTCCTCGCGAAACAGCCGGAAGCGGTTGCGGACCTCCCAGCTGATCTGCACCGCGTCGCTGTTAGCGGGTGCGATTGCGGCCGGCGCCTGCGCGGCAGCCGGTGGTGCGGGCCATAGCGCCACCGCGCCGGCAAGCGTAACGGCGACGAGGAATGAGCGTCTGAAAAAATCTGTGGCCATGGGGCGATGAACGTCACGTATGGGGCGGAAGTAAGAAGCGCGTCGTGCCGCGCCACGTTTCGCGCAGTCGGTCCTCGATGATCAAGGCAGAACTGAGCGAGACAAAGCTGGAAACGCGCGCTCAGCCGTGCGAGCGGCGCTTCAGTGGCTGCTGGTGCGCGATCACCGGGGCGGGTTCGGTTGTCGCTGCGGACACGTTGCCCGACTTGCGCTGCTGCCAGGGCTTGATGACGCTCAGCCACAGCTCACGGGAGCCCATGATGCAGATCGAGATCGCGAACGGGAGCATGAAATACAGGATTCGGAACATCACGACGGTGGCGACGAGTTCCTCCTGCTTGAACTGCGGCAGGGCCACCAGCATCGCGGCGTCGAACACGCCGAGGCTGCCCGGTGCATGGCTGGCGAAGCCGAGCAGAGTGGCGAGGATGAAGACCACCGCGACCGAGACGAAATCGATCGACGGGGTCTCCGGCATCAGCAGATAGAAGGCGAGGGCGCAGAAGCCGAGATCGATGACGCCGATGGCGATCTGCAGCAGCGTCAACCGTGCCGACGGCAGCACGACCTTCCAGCCGTTCTGGCCGAGCTGGCGGCGCCCCTGACCAGTGCTGATCCAGACCAGATAGCCGGCGATGCCGGCCAGACAGCCGAGGCCGATCAGCCGGTTGATGGAGTCGGGCAACAGATCGATGGCGGAGGCCGCCTGCGGATGCCACACCATTCCGATGCCGAGCACGAAGCAGTTGCCGAGCCAGAAGGTGAGACCGGAGATGAAGCAGATCTTCGCGACATCGATCGCGTTCAGACCATAGTCGGAATAGATGCGGAAACGGATCGCGCCGCCGGTAAACACGGTGGCGCCGAGATTGTGGCCGATCGTGTAGCTGGTAAAGCTCGACAGCGCGGCGATGCGATAGGGCACATGCTTCTTATCGATCGTTCGCAACGCGAAAAAATCGTAGAAAGTGAGGGTGCAAAAGGCGCCGATCACGCAGAGGGTCGCGAGCACGATCTCGGACGTCGATTTGGCAGCCATCGCCGCCAGGATCTTGGCGGTATCGAGCCCCTTGAGCGTGGTCACCAGATGCGAGATGGCAAATGCGATGACGATCAAGCTCGCCACAACACCCAGCCGTTTCCAGCCGACATGCCGCTTGAAGCCGCGCCCGAGCGCGGTCAGCAATCGAAACATTCGTCCTCCCGGCGGAGCGCGAACAAGGGCAACGTCGATTTTTGCAGGAAGCAATGCATGGGATATCGTCTGGCCGGTTCACTCATACGCGACGTTCACTCATCTCGCACTCATCTCGGCCAGTTCCTTACGGCAAATTAGCGGACTTGTGCAGCCCTTGACAGTGAGACCGTTAATGCCGGCAACGCGGTCCATCGTAACCCGGTCCCGCCCAGTGCGGGATGCCGTGCCCGGCGGCAGGGTCGATATAGGCTAAACAATACGATGTTCCATGGTCGAACAAGTCCCCGGGCAGGAACATGTCCGGAAGTGACCGGTTAGCGGTACTATCAGCAGCCAAATGAGACGCGGCTAAACGACGCACTCAAGCAGGGCTTCGAAGAGCATCTGAAACAGACTGAAGTACACGTGCAGCGGCTCGAACAGGTGTTCAAGATGCATGGTGCCGACGTCAAGGCTGTCACTTGCCCGGCCATCGACGGCATCATTGCGGAAGCCGACGAAACCGCCAGCGAGGTTGCCGACAAGCGCGTGCTCGATGCTGCGCTGATCAACGCGGCCCAGGCCGCCGAGCACTATGAGATCGTGCGTTACGGCAGCCTGATCGCCTGGGCGCGCCAGCTCGGCCACAACGACAGCGCCGCGGTTCTGCAGAAAACGCTCGACGAAGAAAAGCAGACCGATGCGAAGTTGACCTCGCTGGCCGAAGGCAAGGTCAACATGCGCGCGGCGGGCTAACTCTAGCTAACCTACCGACGCTCATTGCGAGGCGCGAAGCAATCCCGAGGCCTCATGAGAGGATGGGATTGCTTCGCCGCCGCGCGATGAGGATCAGACTTTCTTCAGTGCGAAATGGGCGCCGCAAAAGGCCATGACGCCGCCAAGGACCACGGCGATCAGGCCTGCAATGACGCCCGATGCCGTCGGCACGGCGTTGGGAGCGGAGGCGGCCTGGCCCGCGCCGGCCAGCACCAGCACGCCAATGCCGATCAGAAACTGTCGCAGGCGGCGGGGGATGCGGCCCGACGCCGCGCTGTCCATGAGGCTGGCGGTCACGTGGCCGCTGACGAGTCCCATCGCGGCGATCACCCACCAGGCGATGGCCGAGCCTGCCGGCATGAAACTGGCGGGATCGTCACGTCCGGTATCGGTGCGCCAGAGGCCGCCGAGATCGAGGCCGAAGCGCTGGCCGAGCATATGCACGGCAAGGGCCAGCATCACCCCGGAAATCGTCGCGCCCGCCAACAGCAGGCGGCGCGGAAAAATGGTCGTCTCGGCCATGAGGAGCTTGTAAGGGACGGGGAGGCGTCCACGCAAGCGCGTCAGGCTGCCGTGGGAGACGTCACATGTTCGGTTCACTTCTCAAGAAGCCGGACGAGGCCACCGACGGGCGAAGCTATGTCTATCGCGCTTCATTGATGGGGCCTGCCTATCGGTTCGAATTGACCGATGAGGGGCTCGCCTGGGGAATGGGGCGGCAGTCGGGCTTGTGGCCCTATGCGGATATCGCGTCGGTCCGTCTGTCGTTCAGGCCGATGGGAATGCAACGCCGCCGCTTCTGCGCGGAGATCGCCCATCGCGACGGTCGCCGGCTCAAGATCTTCTCCACATCGAAACAGACAGTCGCGCTGATGGAGCCGCAATCGGGTTACCCCGGTTTCATCACTGCGCTGCATCAGCGGCTGGCAGAGGCGGGCAGCACAGCTTCCCTGCTTGCCGGTGTGCGGCCGCTGACCTTCAATCTGGCGCTCGCGGCGCTGGCGCTGGTCGGTCTGGCGATGGCCGGCTTATTGATCCGTGCGCTTGTCGTCGGCGAGTTTGCCGGTGTGGCCTTCCTCGTTTTGCTCGGCGCCCTGTTCGGCTGGCAAAGCCGGAACTTGCTCCACCGCAATCGCCCGCGCAGCTATAACTTTGAAAATGTGCCGAGGGATCTGCTGTCCTGAGGCTTATCCAAGGTCGTTGCACGAGCGCCAGGTGCGTGGATTAGCCAGACGGCGCTCACCGCACCACCAGCACCGAGCATTTCGCGTAGCGCACCACATGGCCGGCATTGGAGCCGAGGAAATAGGTGCGCATGGCCGGGCGATGCGAGGTCATCACGATCAGGTCGGCGCGGATCGCCGCCGCCTCTTCGAGGATTTCGTGATAGATGCCGCCCTGGCGCACCACGCCCGAGACATGCGCGGGGTCGATGCCGCAATCGCGGGCGACGGCGTCGAGCGCCTGCTCCGAACTGTCGCGCTGCTGGATGTCGAAATCCGCCGGCACATATTCGGCCAGCATTACCGGCGTCATCGCCATGACGTTCAGCAGCCGCACCTTTGCCCCGTAGGTCCGGGAGAATTCCCCGGCCTGGGCAATCGCGGGCTTTGCGAGGTCGATCTCGGCGAGATCAAGCGGGACCAGAATGGATTTGTACATGCGCACCTCCATCGTCTGATGCAGTGTAGCATGATCGGAGCCGTGTGGCAGGCGCCTTATCGACCGGGGTCTTTGAGCAGTTTCGGGCTCATGAAGCTCGTCAGCGTGCCCGAGCGGAAGGCGACGTCATTCCAGGAATCGATCGCAAAGTCGATCACGGCGATGCTGCCGGTGGGCAGGTTTTCCGACAACGCCCTGCGCGCGGCCGCATCGCCGCCGCTGCTGCCGTCCTTGATCAGGCCGAGCGCCATTTCGTGCAGGCTGGGATTGTGGCCGATCAACATCAGCCGGCGCGGATCCTGCACCGCTGCATCACGGATCACCACGACCAATTCCTCGAGGCCGGCGCCGTAGAGTTCGTCCACATGCTCGACAACAGGCTTGTTGGTCGGCATGGCGGCGGCGACCAGGTCCCAGGTCTGCCGCGTGCGCATCGCGGTGGATACACAGACCATGTCCGGATGCGGCGGGTGGCGGTTCAGCCAGGCGCCCATCGCAGCGGCATCCTCGCGGCCGCGGTCGTCGAGACGGCGATCGAAATCCTTGCCGCTCGGCGCGTCCGTTTCGGTCTTGGCGTGACGGAACAGCATCAATCGGCGCATGCGGATCTCGATTCGTTGGGCAGCGATGAATTGCGGATTAATGGACGCACAGCATGAGGACAAGGTGACAAGTGCGGCACTTGTCCGTAGGAAACGGCATGACCGCAGCTTCCGCAAGCGTGACATTTGGACCCGACGTGCCGGACGCGGATCGGGTGCGGCTGGCCTATCCGATCGACGCCGATGTCTGCGTCATCGGCGCAGGGCTGGCCGGGCTCTCGGTGGCGCTGGAAGCGGCGCGGCTCGGCGCCAGCGTGGTGGTGCTGGAAGGCCGCCATGTCGGCTGGAATGCGTCGGGCAATCAGATGGGGACGGTCATGCCGGGCTTCGGCCTGCCGCTGGCCGACCTGATCGCGCGGGTCGGACTCGCGGACGCCCGCGAGATGTGGTCGCTGTCCAGGCAGGGCGCCGAGGCGGTCCGCGCACGGGCGACCGGCGATGCGACGGCGGATCTGGCACTCAGCGACGGCGCGCTGGAAGTCTCGAACGTGGATGTCGGCGAGCGGCTGATCGCGCGGCTGCAGATGCTCAACGAGGATTTCGATACCGAGGCTGAAGGCTGGCAGATCGAACGCGTGCGCGACGCGTTGAAAACGAAACGCTATTTCCACGGGGTGCATTATCCCAAGGCGTTCCAGATCGATGGGCGCAACTATCTGATGGCCCTCGCCGCGTTGGCCAAACAGGCTGGCGTCCGCATCTTCGAGGATACGCCAGCGCTGAGCCTGGATGCCGCCGGCATCATGAAACGCGTCGTGACGCCTGCGGCGAAACTGCGCGCGCAGCATGTGGTGCTGGCCGGCAACGTGCATCTCGGCCCGCCGGCGCAACGTCTGTCCGACACGCTGCTGCCGGTGTGGCGCTATGCCGGCATCACCGAACCGCTCGGGGATCGGCTGGCCGAGGCGATCGCTTTCACCGGCTCGGTCAGTGACAGCGACGGCGTCGATCACTTCCGCATCGTGGCCGGCGACCGGCTGATGTGGTCGAGCCCGGAAACCACCTGGGCAACCAGGCCCGACCGCTTTGCCCGCGCCATCGCCAGCCGGATCCGGACGGTGTTTCCGCAACTTGGCAAGCTGGATGTCACCAAGACGTTCGGCGGCGCCGTGGGGCAGACCGTTCATGGCATGCCGCAGATCGGGCAGATCCGGCCGGGCCTGTGGGTGGCCAGCGGTTTCGGCTATCAGGGGCTGAGCACCACGGCGATGGCCGGGCAGTTGATCGCCAGCGGTATGATGCAGCGGGATGACCGCAGCAGATTGTTCGCGCCGTTCGAACTGGTCTGGGCGGGCGGCAAGGTCGGGCGCGCCGTCGGTTATGGGGTCGGGGTCTGGCATCGGCAGGCATCGGCCCTACAAGGCACGATGGCGCGGTACCGTGAGCGGGCCGCGGAGCGGGAACGCAGGCGCGAGGCCCGTCTGGCCGCCGCCAACGCCCGCGCCGGCACCGGCGGGCCGATTGCCTGACGGCAACTCGCGTTTTCGTGAGCAGGTTTTGCGGCCGGTGATGTAACCTCCGGCGCTTCGGTTCGTATTTGTTATGAACGGGATGCGCATCCCGACCCAGGGAGACCCATCATGATCGATCGCCGCCTGCTTCTGTCCACCGCCACCGGTATTGCCGGGTTCCTGTCGCTGAAATGGCTGGGCGGATCGTCCGCTCGCGCCGCTTCAGACGAAAAGTTCGAGGTCATGAAGACCGATGAGGAATGGCGCAAGCAACTGACCCCTCAGCAATACGAGATCCTGCGGAAAGAGGGGACCGAGCGGCCGTATGCCAGCCCCCTCAACAAGGAGAAGCGCAAGGGCATATTTGCCTGCGCCGGCTGCGACAATGCGCTGTTCTCCTCGGAGACCAAATTCGAGAGCGGCACCGGCTGGCCCAGCTTCTGGAAGCCGCTTGATAATGCGGTCGGCGAGCGCAAGGATTCCAGCTACGGCATGGTGCGCACCGAAGTTCACTGCCGCCGCTGCGGTGGCCATCTCGGCCATGTGTTCGACGACGGCCCCAAGCCGACCGGCCTGCGCCACTGCATGAACGGCTTCGCCATGGTGTTCAAGCCGGCCACGCCGTCGGCGACCTGACGACGGAAAACGCCGGCCTGATCCGGCAATTATTTCCCCGCTAGGCAATTGTGCCCCGGTCCCTGGACCGGGGCATTTTTGTTAGTGCTCTGATTCGTCTCGCTAATTCCGCTTGGCACGAGCCTTGCGACATCGTTCCCGACTGCGGCCATCATTTTGGCATCACCCCGGCGGCCGCCCGGAAGTTGGAGACGATGTAATGGGTATCTTCGGCGCTCTCACCACGTCCGTCGCGGGCCTGCGGGCGAACTCCTACGCGCTGGAGAACATCTCCGGCAACATCGCCAACTCGCAGACCACCGCCTTCAAGCGGATCGACACCAGCTTCCTCGATCTGATCCCCGACACCGGGACCACTGCGCAGCTGGCCGGCAGCGTCACCGCGCAATCGCGCAGCACCAACACCATCGCTGGCTCGGTGCAGTCGTCCTCGGTGGCGACCTATATGGCCATCAATGGCGACGGTTTCTTTGCCGTGCAGAAGCCGGGCAACGTGTCCGACTCCAATCCGATTTTCGACGGCGTCAACAAATACACCCGCCGCGGCGACTTCTCGCTCGACAAGAACGGCTATCTCGTCAACGGCGCCGGCTATTATCTGCAGGGCGTCAAGATCGATCCCTCGACGGGCAATCCGGCGGGATCGACGCCGGAAGTGCTGCGCTTCCAGAACGACTTCCTGCCGTCGCAGGCGACCACCCAGATCACCTACCGCGCCAACCTCGCCAGCTATCCGCTCACCGCCAAGCACGACACCAGCGTGCCCGGTTCGGAATTGCTGCGCCCCGCCGACTTCGTGTCGAATCCGCGCACGCTCGGCACCGCGCCGGCGGTGGTCACCAATACCTCTGTCGCAGGTAACGCGCGCAACAACTATGCAACCACGCCAGGGCCAATCAACACCGGAACATTGCTCGCAAGCGCGTCGGGCACGGACTCGCTGACGGCCGGCTTTGCGAACAACGATACGCTGACGCTGACAACGACCAACGCCGGCACACCGGTGGTCAACACGATCTATTTTTACACCGGAACGGCGCCAACGCCGGCCGCTGCCAATACGACCTATCTCGATCTCGCCACCACCACGGTCGGCAACCTGCTATCGACCATTGATGGGCTCACCGGCAACACCAATCCGGCGACGGCATCGACGGTCTCCGCCACAGGCGTGATCACATTGAACTCCGGCGTCGCCAACGACTTCACGCTGAAAGCCGCCACTACCCCGGCGAACGCGGCCATCGGCTTCCAGTCGCTCGGCTTCTCCGGCACCGTCAGCGCGCTGCGCGGCGGCGGCGGCACGGCGGGCACGGGCATCGTCACCGGCAACGACAACAAGACGTTCCTCGACGAATCCATCAGCGGCGGCGCGACCACCGCTTACGACGGCAACGGCGCGCCGGTCAGCCTGCAGTTCCGCTGGGCCAAGGTCGATTCCGCAACCTCGGGCGGCACCGACACCTGGAACCTGTTCTATCAGGTCGATGCCAGCGCCACCGGTACCAATGTGGCATGGCAGAATGTCGGGACCGACTTCAAGTTCGGCACCAACGGACAGATGACGCCGGTGGTCAACCAGCTCGATCTGACCGGCGTGAAGGTCAACGGCACCACGCTCGGCGCCGTCACCATGGCATTCGGCACCGGCGGCCTGACGCAGTTCGCAGACACCAACGGCAACGTGCAGGTCAACCAGCTGCAGCAGGACGGCTATGCTGCCGGCCAGCTCAAGAGTGTATCGGTGAGCAATGAAGGCCGCGTCGTCGGCAGCTACTCCAACGGCCGCAACATCGACCTCGCGGAAGTCAGCGTCGCCACCTTCAACGGCTCCAACTTCCTCAAGCGCATCGATGGCGGCGCCTTCGAAGTCACCAACGAATCCGGCGAAGCGATCTACGGCAAGGGCGGCAGCATCTCGGGCTCGTCGCTGGAATCGTCGAACACCGATATCGCCGACGAATTCACCAAACTGATCGTTACGCAGCAGGCCTATTCGGCCAACACCAAGGTGATCACCACCACCAACACCATGGTTCAGGATCTGCTGAACGTGATGCGCTAACGGCGAGGCCGCTCGCGCGGCCTTCCTCTTCCGTGAACCCTGAGAGCGACAGTTAGTCATGAGTCTGAACGACGCACTCTCCATCGCCATGGCCGGCCTGCGCGCCAATCAGGCCGCATTGTCGCTGGTCTCGTCGAATGTCGCCAATGCGGAAACGCCGGGCTACGTCCGCAAGACGACCGATCAGGTCACGACCAATTCCGGCACCACCGGTTCCGGCGTTCGCATCGTCGGCGTCAATCGCGAGCTCGACCAGTACATTCTCGCACAGCTGCGCACCGAGACCTCGGGCGCGGGCTATGCGTCGCTGAAGTCGAGCTATCTGCAACAGATGCAGAGCCTGTACGGCGATCCCGGCTCGGTAGGGTCGCTGGAATACTCGTTCAACGCGTTGACCACGGCGGTGCAGGCACTCTCGACCAGCGCCGATAGTTCGTCGGCACGGACCGGCGTGCTCAATGCGGCGAGGACGCTGGCCCAGCAGCTGAATTCGATGACGCAGGGCATCCAGACCATGCGCGGCACGGCGGAAAACGGGATCAAGGATTCCGTCAACACCGCCAACAATCTGATGAAGCAGATTGCCACCATCAACAATCAGCTCAGCGCCAATCCGCTGGGCGG
>SDZE01000015.1 GCA_004173095.1 Bradyrhizobiaceae bacterium | reverse complement strand
CCATGGGCATCGGACTGTTCGCCCCGCCATTCGGGGTCGGCTATTATGCCGCCTGCGCAATCGGACGGGTCGATCCGGCCGAGGGCATCAGGCCGATCCTGGGCTATCTGCTGGCGCTGCTGGTGGGATTGATCATCGTGGCAATCTTCCCATGGATTTCGATCGGGTTCCTGTAAAGGCTCTTCCCCTGCGCGCGACGCGGCCCCAGTCTGTCGTTCAACTAAATAAAGCTTGATAAATCAACGTTATATTGATTACTTTGGATGCGTTACATAAATTATAACTCGGGATAAAGCGATAGATTAGGTAATTCCGGTAACTTACTGAAAACTGGACAAGAGATTATGATGATACCTGATCAGGGTGCTTACAGCGTCGGCCTCGACCAGAACGCTGCCAATTTCGTACCATTGTCGCCGCTCAGCTTCCTGAGGCGCAGCGCAGCGGTGTATCCAACCCTGACGAGCGCCGTCTATGAAGGTCGCCGCTTTACCTGGGGCGAGACCTATGAGCGCTGCCGGCGTTTCGCTTCCTACCTCACCGGCCAGGGTATCGGCCGTGGTGACACCGTCGCAGCGATGCTGCCGAACCTGCCGGCGATGAACGAAGCCCACTTCGCCGTGCCCATGGCCGGCGCAGTGCTCAACGCGTTGAACATCCGGCTCGACGCCGCGTCGATCGCGTTCCAGCTCGACCATGGCGGCGCCAAGCTGCTGCTGGTCGATCCGGAATTCTCGGCGGTGATCGCCGAGGCGCTCACCTTGATGAGCGGCCCGAAGCCCGCTGTGATCGACGTCGATGACGCATCGTATGCTGGCGGACAGCGGATCGGGGAGATCGAATACGAGGCCGCACTCGCGATGGGCAGCCCGGATTTCACCTCCGCCTTCCCGCTCGATGAATGGGATGCCATTGCGCTCGGCTACACCTCGGGCACGACCGGCAATCCCAAGGGCGTCGTCACCCACCATCGTGGCGCCTATCTGAATGCCGTCTCCAATATCCTCGCCGCCGGCCTCGGGCAGCACCCGGTCTATCTGTGGACGCTGCCCATGTTCCACTGCAACGGCTGGTGTTTTCCGTGGACCGTGGCGGCTAGCTCAGGCGTCAATGTCTGCCTGCGCAAGGTCGATCCGAGCAAGATTTTCGCGCTGATGAAGGAGCATGGCGTCACCCATATGTCGGGCGCGCCGATTGTCTACAACACCCTGATCAATGCGCCGGACGCGCCGACCTATGCGGGCGGCCCGTTGATCCAGGGCTCCATTGCCGGCGCGCCGCCGCCGATGGCGGTGCTGTCGGGCGCCGAAAAAATCGGAATCAAGCTGACGCATGTGTATGGACTGACCGAGGTCTACGGCCCCGCTTCGGTCTGCGCCGAGCAGCCCGGCTGGGACGCCCTGCCCGCCGACGAACGCGCCAATCTGAAGCGTCGCCAGGGCGTGCCGTATCATCTGCAGGAAGGCGTCACGGTGATCGATCCCGAGACCATGCAGGAGGTGCCGCGCGACGGCGACACCATTGGCGAGGTCATGTTCCGCGGCAATATCGTGATGAAGGGCTATCTGAAGAACGAGAAGGCCACCAAGGAAGCGTTTGAGGGCGGCTGGTTCCACACCGGCGATCTCGGCGTACTGGACGCGCAGGGCTATGTGACGATCAAGGACCGCTCCAAGGACATCATCATTTCCGGCGGCGAGAACATCTCGTCGGTCGAGGTCGAGGACGTGCTCTACAAACACCCTGCGGTGCTGTTCGCTGCGGTGGTGGCGAAGCCCGATGCAAAATGGGGCGAAGTGCCGTGCGCCTTCGTCGAGCTGAAGAGCAATGCCGAAGCGACCGAAGCCGATATCATCGCGTTCTGCCGCAGCCACATGCCAGGCTTCAAGACCCCGAAAGCAGTCGTGTTCGGAGCGATCCCCAAGACCTCAACAGGCAAGATCCAGAAGTTCCTGCTGCGCGACCAGGTGAAATCGACGGGGTCGTTCAGCAGCTGAAGTGACTGTCATTCCGGGGCGCGGAGGACGCAAAGCGGACGGGAGCGAACCCGGAATCTTGGAGTGGCTTGGCTCCCGGAGACGCCATGTCGAGGTCCGGGTTCGCGCGCCCCGGAATGACGAGCGTATCTACTCCACCGTCAGCCGCATGCCATCAAAGCCCGGCACCACGCCATCCGGCAGCGTCAATTTCACCGCTTCGTAATCCACATCCGCGGTCATGTTGGTGATCACCGTGCGCCGCGGCTTGAAGCGGTCGCGCCACATGAGGGCGTCGTTGATGCTGAAATGGCTGGGATGCTGGGTGTAGCGCAGACCGTCGACGATCCACAGATCGAGGCCCTGCAGCGCCGGCCAGCTTTCCTCTGGGATATCGTTGAGATCGGGCGAATAAGCGGTGTCGTCGATGCGATAGCCGAGGGCGGGGATGTTGCCGTGCTGGACCAGGAACGGCGTCAGCGTAAGGTCGCCGCCCTTCCCGCTGATGGTGCGGCTCTCGCCGGCTTCGATGTCGAGGCGATCGAGGATCGGCGGATAGTCGCTGCCGGGCGGCGACTGGTAGCAGTAGCCGAAGCGGAGCATGATGTCAGTCGCCGTCGCGGCGTTCATGTAGACGGGAATGCGTTTGCGGCGCTTCAGCACCACCGAGCGCAGGTCGTCCATGCCATGGGTCTGGTCGGCGTGCTCGTGGGTCAGGAACACCGCATCGATGTCGTCGACATCGGCATCGATCAGCTGCTCGCGCAAATCCGGCGAGGTGTCGATGATCACGCGGGTGACGCCGTTCGATCCGATGCGCTCCGCCATCATCGAGCAACGGCGGCGGCGGTTCTTCGGGTTGGTCGGGTCGCACGCGCCCCAGCCCAGCGCCGGGCGCGGCACGCCCGCGGACGAGCCGGACCCGAGGATGGTGAGTGCCAGCGTCATGCGGCAGCAACCTCCGTCGAGGCCTTGCTGAACAGGTGGAAGAAGTTGTCCGTGGTCTGCTGCGCCAGCTCTTCGTAGGTGACGCCGCGCGTCTCGGCCAGGACGCGGGCGGTCTCGACCACATAGGACGGCTCGTTGCGTTTGCCGCGCCATTTGCCGGGCGCCAGATACGGCGCATCGGTCTCGACCATGATGCGGTCGGCCGGCAATTCGGCGGCGAGATCGCGCAGGGCCTGCGATTTCTTGAAGGTGATGATGCCGGTGAAGGAGATCGACAGGCCCAGCGCAATGGCCTTCATGGCCAGCTCTCGGCCGCCGGTGTAGCAATGCAGAACGGCCTTGAAGGCGCCCTTCGCCATCTCGTCTTCGAGAATGATGCCGCATTGGTTGTCGGCTTCGCGGGTGTGGATCACCAGCGGCAATCCCGTCGCGCGCGCGGCGGCGATATGGGCGCGGAAGCCCCGCTCCTGCGCGGCCGAGGAGCCGTGCTCATAGAAATTGTCGAGCCCGGCTTCGCCCAGCGCGATCACCTTTGGATGCCTGGTGAGTTCGATCAGTTCGTCGGCGGTGATGCCGTCTTCCTCGTCGGCATTGTGCGGATGAGTACCGACCGAACAATAGACATTCGGAAACCGCTCGGCGATCGCCAGCAGCGCCGGCAGCCGGCGCACGCGGGTCGAGATCGTCACCAGCTTGCCGACACCAGCAGCTTCCGCGCGGGCGATGATGCCGTCGAGATCGTCGGCGAAATCCGGAAAGTCGAGATGGCAGTGACTATCGACCAGCATGCCGCAACTCTCAGCTCGCCGCCGCCGGCTCGACATAGCGGGGGAATACGCCGGTCGGAGCCGGCAAGGGCGTGCCCGGCTTGATGCGGGTCGGGATTGCCGCAAAGTCGCGCGCGTCGGGGGCGATGCCGAGCACGTCGAGCAGCTTTGCGCAGGACGCCGGCATGACCGGCTGCGCCAGGATCGCGACCTGGCGCACCACTTCGGCCGTGGTGTAGAGCACCGTGGCCTGTTTGGCCGGATCGGTCTTGGCCA
Source organism: Bradyrhizobiaceae bacterium (assembly GCA_004173095.1). Classification (GTDB taxonomy): domain Bacteria; phylum Pseudomonadota; class Alphaproteobacteria; order Rhizobiales; family Xanthobacteraceae; genus Tardiphaga. Next base: position 9,138 of record SDZE01000015.1, on the reverse strand, counting down.
GCGCCCACGGCGCCTCGCCGGCAAAGTAGCGATTGGCCTCGGCCACCACAGCCCAAATTGCATTCAGCGCCTGATGGATCTGCTGGGTCGCCATCGCGGTGCGCGCCTGCTCCAGCATCGCGTCGGCCTGCGCCAGGATCGCCTTGTCGTTGTCGCTGAAGTCGCCGGGCGTGGGCAGTACGCCGGCATACTGCTTGGCGATCATCGACAGCGAGCGCTGCGCGAGATTGCCGAGATCGTTGGCGAGGTCGGCATTGGTACGGTTGACGATGGCCTCGTGGCTGTAGCTGCCGTCCTGTCCGAACGACACTTCGCGCAGCAGGAAATAGCGCAGCTGATCGACGCCGTATTGTTCGGCCAGATTGAAGGGATCGACGACGTTGCCGACCGACTTCGACATCTTCTCGCCCCTGTTGAACAGGAAGCCATGGGCATAGACGCGCTTCGGCACGGGGATGCCGGCAGACATCAGGAATGCGGGCCAATACACCGCATGAAAGCGAATGATGTCCTTGCCGATGATGTGGACGTCGGCAGGCCAATATTTCCAGTTCGTGTCGCTCTCGTCGGGGAAGCCAATGCCTGTGATATAGTTGGTCAGCGCATCGACCCAGACATACATCACATGCTTGTCGTCACCGGGCACCTTGATGCCCCAGTCGAAGGTGGTGCGCGAGATCGACAGATCCTTCAATCCGCCTTTGACGAAGCTGGTGACTTCGTTCTTGCGCGATTCAGGACCAATGAAATCGGTGGCTTCGTACAGCGCGAGCAGCTTGTCCTGATAGGCCGACAGCTTGAAGAAGTAGCTGGATTCCTCGACCCATTCCACCGGCGTGCCTTGCGGGCCGCGGCGCACCTTGTCCTCGCCGACGGTGGTTTCGTCCTCGGCGTAATAGGCCTCGTCGCGGACCGAATACCAGCCGGCATAGCTATCGAGATAGATGTCACCATTAGCCTGCATGCGCTTCCACAGCTCCTGGGTGGAGCGGTGATGCGCGGGCTCGGAGGTGCGGATGAAGCGGTCGAACGAGATGTTGAGAGCTTCGTCCATCTCCTTGAAGCGGGCCGCATTGCGGGTTGCGAGTTCAGCCGGCGTTAACCCTTCCTTCTGCGCTGTCTGCACCATCTTCTGACCGTGCTCATCGGTGCCGGTGAGGAAGAACACGTCCTTGCCGTCGAGCCGCGCGAACCGCGCCAGCGCGTCGGTGGCAATGGCCTCATAGGCATGGCCGACATGAGGCACGCCATTCGGATAAGCGATCGCGGTGGTGATATAAAAGTTGTTGTCGGACGCGTTCGCCATCGGCGCGAAAGCCTTTCAAAATGATCGATCTCGCCGCGTGATCTGTGTCAGCGCGTCGCGTCTGCGAGCAGGCTAAACACCGAGAAAACCAGAGGTTTTCGCTCGAGATTGTAGGATTCGGTCTCGCGCGCGGCTTTGTTGATCTTTTCCCATACCTCCGCAAGGCGTGCAAGGCGGGGCAGATTGGCGTTCAGGCCGGGTTCGTCGGCATGCATGCGCTCGCCGATCCAGCGATCGACGCTGTCGATGAAAGCGCCGAGCGCGACGCGGTCGCTGGTGCCCAAGGCATCGCCGAACGCGTGCAATTCGCGCGGGTCCACATGCGGCAGGGTATTGAGCAGCGCGGCGGTGCGCTGCTGCAGTTTCAGCGCGCCGCCGCCGAGCAGATTGATGGCGCGGGACACGCTGCCCTCGGAGGCTTCCGCCACTTCGCGGAGATCGGCGTCGCCTGCCTCGCGTTCGGTGGCCAGTGCGGCGGCTGCGAGCACGTCGTCAGTGGACAGCGCGCGCAGCGACAGCTTGCGGCAACGCGATTGGATGGTCGGCAGCACGCGGGCCGATGCATGTGTCACCAACAGAAACAGCGCCCGTTGCGGCGGTTCCTCCAGCACCTTCAGCAGCGCATTGGCCGCATTGGCATTGAGCTCATCCACGGTATCGACGATGCAGACGCGCCAGCCTTCGACGGCCGCGGTGGAGCCGAAAAATGATACGGTCTCACGCGCATCGTCCACCGTGATGACGGTGCGGAGAACACCCTTATCATTGGCGGTCCGGTGAATCTCGAGCAGGCCGCCATGGGCCTCCGCTGCGATCTGGCGCGCCACCGCATGCGCGGGGTCGAGTTCCAGCGTCGTCGCCGACTGCACCTGCGGCGCTGCGGGATCCCGATGCGCCAGCACGAAGCGCGCCATCCGATAGGCCAGCGTCGCCTTTCCGATGCCCTGCGGACCGCCGATCAGCCAGGCATGCGGGATGCGGCCGCCGCGATATGCATTGAGCAGGGTTTGCTCGGCCTCGTGATGGCCGAACAATGCGGTCGTCTCGCGCGGATGCGGAACGGAGATCTCGGGATCGTTCTTGCTCATGGATGCGCGGCCTCGCTCAACAGGCGCTTTCGCAGCACGTCCCACACATTGTCGGCGACGGCGTTCGGCGTCAGGGTCGCGTCGAGCAACACGCAGCGCTGCGGCTCTTCGTGCGCAATCTGGCGGAATGCTTCACGCAGGCCTTGATGGAAGGCGATGCCCTCGGCCTCGAAGCGATCGGGCACGCCGGTGCCGCGTCTCAACGAGGCACGCGCCATGCCGACTTCGACAGGAAGGTCGAGGATCACCGTGAGGTCAGGCTTCAGGCTGCCGATGGTGACCCGTTCCAGAGCATTTAAAAGCTCCGGCGCTACCTGGCCCTGGCGGCCCTGATAGGCGCGGGTCGAATCCGAAAAGCGGTCGCACAACACCCAGATGCCCTGCTCCAGCGCCGGCTGAATCACCGCATGGACATGGTCATCGCGCGCAGCGGCGAACAACAGAGTCTCCGCCTCCGCGCCGAGCAGCTTACCCATGCCGGACAGCACCACATGACGAATGATCTCTGCGCCGGGTGAGCCACCCGGCTCGCGGGTGACGATAGCGCGGATGCCTGCTTCGTCGAGGCGGTCGGCCAACAGCTTGATCTGTGTCGATTTGCCGGCGCCCTCGCCGCCTTCGAAGGTGACGAAGCGTCCGCGCGCGGCCGCACTGCTGTTTGCTCCAGTCATGCTCACAGCTTTGCAGCACCGGCGCGGAACAGGCCGATCATCAGTTCGCTGGCGCCATCCCATGCGCGCTGCATAGTGCTGCCGGTGCCGACGGCGTCCGCGGCGTAGACCGGAGATTCGACGGCGATCTGCTGGCCGCGCCAGACCTTGACCACGCCGACCTGCTGGCCGGGCTGCACCGGTGCTGAGACCGGACCGCTATAAACGATCCGTGCGATCAGCTTGTCGTTGCCGTTCTTCTGGACCATCACCTTGACCGGCTCCTTGCTGGTCAAGGCGACCGAGCCCTTGTCGCCGCCGAATACCTTGGCGTAGCCGACGGCCTGGTCGCCGGCGAACACGGTGCGGACCTCGAAATTCTTGAAGCCCCATTCGAGCAGCTTTTTGGCCGCCGACGCGCGATCGTCGGAGTCCTCGAGGCCATTGACCACCACGATCAGGCGGGTGTCATTCTGCACGGCCGAGCCGACCATGCCGTAGCCGCCGTCTTTGGTGTAGCCGGTCTTGAAGCCGTCGGCGCCGTCCAGCGTGGCGAGCAGCGGATTGCGGTTCTGCTGCCGGATCTTGTTCCAGGTGAATTCGCGCTCGCCGAAGATCTTGTAAAAATCCGGGTAGGCGCGGACGATGTGCCGCGCCAGCGTGCCCAGTTCGCGCACCGTCATCTTGTTGCCGGGGTCCGGCAAGCCATTGGAATTGGCAAAGGTCGATTTCGGCATACCGAGTTCGCGCGCGCGCTTGGTCATGCGCGCTGCGAAGGCGGCCTCGTTGCCTTCCATCGCCTCGGCTAAAATCATGCAACTGTCATTGCCGCTCTGGATGATGGCGCCACGTAACAGATCCGACACCGCGATACGGCTGTTCAAGGCAGCAAACATCGTCGAGGCACCAGCCGGCGCGCCGCCTTTGCGCCAGGCATTCTCGCTGGTGCGATACTCGTCGGTCAGCTTGATGTCGCCACGGGTCAGCGCGTCGAACACGACCTCCACAGTCATCAGCTTCATCATGCTGGACGGCGCGCGCAACTCGTCCGCGTTCTTTTCGAACAGCACGGCGCCCGAGGACGCCTCAATCAGGATGGCCGTCGGTGCGTCGGTGTCGAAACCGCCATCCTCGACCACTTTCTTGGCGCCCTGCACGCTCTGATTGGCAGCATGAAGCGGGCCGCCGACGGCAAGGGTCGCGGCGAGTGCGAGCGCGATCAAGACCGCCCCCCGCCGCCGTAACGTGAGGAAATGAGGGAATAAATGTATCGAGAAAGCCATCAATGGTGCCCAGGGCGCAGAGGGGCGAATGAGGCGACTGTCTACCAGTTGGACGCAGCGCAAACAACAATGCAGCGTGCACCTTCCCGGAACGGGGAACAGCGAGCGATCGCGCTGCGACGATGCCAGCTATCGGGAAGCAATCGGCGTCAATGCGGGCCGAGCTGTTTGATCATGACCAGATGACCGCTCTCGGTCGGTCCACCCATTCCGGCGAAACCCAGTCCGGTATAGAAGCGCCGGGCACGTTGGTTGGCTTCCAGCACCACCAGCGTGAGTAAGCCTACCCCCTTGCTACCGGCCTCGACAGCGACGCTTTGCATGACATCGGTTCCGATCCCCTGCCCGCGATCTGCGTCGAGCAGCATCAGATCGATGACATGCCAGCACTCGCAACCGCAGAAAAGCATCAGGCGACCGATCGCACGCTGCCGCCATTCGATCAGGAATGATGACGAGCCCGGAAATTGCAAGGCATAGGAGGCGGTCTGCACGCGGAACTGCTGATCGAGGAGAGCGTCGAGCGCTGCGGCGGGCAGTTGCGCTGCTGCAAAGCCTTCCGCCCGCGATGCTTTGAACAGATGCCGCAAGAACGGGCCATCGGTGTCCACGGCCGGCCGTAGCCGCAGGCCCGGATCGCTGCATGCGATGGATGCGTTCTCTGCAAAAATCGGCACTGTCGGTCTCAGCCGAATGTCGGAAAAACGCCGGCGGTGGCAATGCACCAGACAAGCACCAATGTCGGCTGCATGTTGTCGTGAGGCAGTCCGCCGCCGGTCGATGTCATGACGTTCGGCGATAGCGTCGTATCGGCATTGCCCGCCGGCGCAATGAAGCCGCTGAAGTTTGGATCGATCGCCGCAAGTGCGCCCGCTGTGCCGGGGCCAGATGTCGCGCGTGGGGCCGATTTATTGCCGAGTTGCAGAATGTGGGAATGGCTGGCGATCTCACCAGCTGTCAGTGTGACCGTCGAAGAACCAACCATGCTGCCAATCACACGCGGTGAGAGCTCACCTGGTGAACGCCTTGCACCGGCGTTCTGGCTGATAGCGACCGAGCCCGACAGGTTCGGCAACGCGAAATTGGTCGTGCCGTTTCCGCCATAGGTGATGCCGATCAGCGCATAGAGCGGGCTATATTTCTGCAGCGGCAACAACTGGCCGAAGCAAGGCAACCAGCATCGGTTGAAGCCGCTCAAGGCCCCGTCGAACGGGAATGCTTGTATTTCACCGATAAATGGGTCTGACACGTCGCCGCTCCCACAAAAAGCACCAGATGATCTTTTGCGATTGGATCGATGACACCGCCGCCATTAGCCCGGCGTCGGGACTATGCCGAACGCACAGATGCAATAGTTACACACCAGCGTCGGCATCATGTTGTTGTGAGGAAGGCTGTTGCCGGCCGGAAGGACGCAGGAAGCCATCACGTCATAGGACGGGATATCGCCCCCAGCCGCGTAAAGCGTGCCTGCCGATGCCGTGGCCAAATGCAGAGTCGGGCCTGGCGTTGCTGCGGCACCTGTCGCGCTCGACGACACCAGAGCATGGCTATGCTTGGGCATCTCCGCTTCGCGCAGTGTGTGTGATTCCTCGCCGCCCGGCTGCGCGATGACATAGTTGAGGTGCGATGGACCCTGGCCTTGTCCGATCGCGACCCTCCCCCCCAAATCCGGTGTGTTGAAAACCGTCGTGCCGTCGCCGCCATACGCCGTGCCGATCACGGCATAAAGGGTGTCGTATTGGCTGATCGACACGGACTGCCCGTTACAGGCGAGCCAGCCGTTCGGCACCCTCGGAAAGGCAAAGAGGCGAATTTCACCGATGTAAGGATCTGACATCTTCGAATCTCTCTCTCACCTTCGTGATGCGCGGGCCGAACTCGCCCTGGTGCCGGTCTCGCGTCTCACGTCTCAGCGTGTCGATCTGTCATCAGAAGCTGCGCGTACTCAATTTCGGGATGGGTATGTTCCCTGCATCGCAATCAGGTAGCTGATCGTCAGATAGGGCTGCATGTTCTCGTGAGCGGCAGAGCTGCCGCTCGCCAGAACATTGGTGCCGACTGACAGCGGCACCTCGCTGTTGCTGGCGACGAGGAGTATTTTGGTTGGATTGGACGTCGGCGTTGTGTTGGTCGCGAAGATATTTCCAGTGGGCGACGAAGCGCCACGCCCACCGCTGCCCGGTTTGGTCGATGCCGAAATACCGTGTTGGTGGCTCGGAATTTCCGTCAAATCCAATACCACCGTCGGCGTGCCGCTCGACATGCCCGGTGGAAATAGACCCGCAGCATCAGCACCCATGATAGCGCGGCCGCGCAGGTCGGGTAAGGCGAATGTCCGGATGCCGTCGCCGCCGTAGCGGGTGCCGAGCAGCGAAAACAGCGCCGTATTGTTTTGGACCGCCAGCAGTGCCCCATTGCACACGGCCCAGCCCCTTGGCACGACCGTACCGGCGAAAGGCATGATCTGCCCCATGACGGGTGTTGCGGGCATGCCTCGTCTCCCGATGTGCAAACGTCGCCGCTCAAAATGTGGCTCGGATAAATTCTTCAGACCGGCCCATCACGTTTTGAGTTCCACGCGAGATAATGATATTCTACCTAAAGTAGATAAGTCAAACGCGGGTTCTGCAATACACCGTACTTTCTGCTGCGAGCTCCGGTCGTAGTCCGGTTGATAGCCGCATCTTTCAAGCTGTGAGGCTGCCAAAAGTGTTGAACGATTGACTTTCGGCATACGCCGCGTCTTCTCCCGATATGTGCCTAAATTGCAACTATAAATTGCCATTTCGGTCGCTGCAAAAAGATCATTAGAAAGACTATCGTTCTACGTGCATCATTAGCGGACGTTACCCAAACCGATTGTTGTTTCGACGTCATTGGTTCTGCCCCAGGAAATTTTACGTCGCACGCCACCTCGATGGTCGATGGGGGCGGCCGCCGTCGCGTGATGTCGTGCTCATCTTGTGTCACATGGCCACTACGACGGCGTCGCCATCCACAAATGTTGACACACGTATCAACGTGTTGCGGCGCGGACTGAGGAAGTTGGTCGCAATCGCGCTGCTGGCGCTCGCGGCATTGGCGGTCTTGGCCTCGAACGCCCGAGCTGCACCGCTCCCTTGCGATCAAACAGTCAACTCGACGACCGGAGCAACGATCACCTTCACGTCGGTCGGCCAAGTCTACAGTCTATGCCTGACCATCGGGACAACCAGCGCGCCTGCCGACGATGCGGTCGTGTACGGCGTCTACTCGGTGCAGAACACGAACGCTTTCTATAACGCGCCGATCGCCAATACGATCGGCGCCGCCGGCAATCCGCAATTCAATTCGCTCGATTACAGTCCTACGACTGCAAAAGCTGCCTATACACTTCATGCGACCAACCCAAACGGAAATGGCGTAACCGCCAATGCGGGCCAATCCGCAATTGACATTACGCTGAACAGCATGAGCACCGGCGGGCAGGATACGGTCACGCTGTATTATGCGCCTGGCTGTAATGATTTCGGCACGTTTGGGTGCACGGGGAGCCAGCTTGCCAGCGCCCCTTACGTCATCACGATCGTGCTGCCAGGACCAAAGGTGACAGCGATCTCGCCGACATCCGGATCCGCGTCGGGGGGCAATTCCGTCATCATTACCGGCTCCAATTTCACAGGGACGAGCGGGGCCGGCGGGGTCAAGTTCGGCGCTGCCAATGCGACGAGCTATGTCGTCAACTCCAACACCCAGATTACCGCAGTGGCGCCGTCCGGCGCCGTCGGCTCGGTCGATGTAACGGTCACCAATGGCGGTACGACCTCCCCTACTTCGGCCGCCGACGTCTATACTTACATTGCCGCACCAACGGTGAGTTCGGTCGCGCCCAGTGCCGGGCCGACCGGTGGCGGCACGACGGTGGTCATCACGGGCACCAATCTGAGCGGCGCCACAGCCGTCAAGTTCGGTGCCACTGCCGCAACAGCTTTCACAGTCAATTCCACCACCCAGATCACAGCGACCTCCCCGGCCGGTGCCGCTGGCGCGGTCGATATCACCGTCACCACCGCGGGCGGCACGTCGGCGACATCGGCCTCGGACAGTTTCACCTATGTCGCAGCACCAACGGTGACCTCGGTTGCGCCAAATTCGGGACCGGCCACCGGTGGAACGCTGGTGACCATCACCGGCAGCAATTTCAGCAGCGCCACGGCGGTGGTGTTCGGCGTCACCGCCGCGACGGGCTTCACGGTGCAGTCGTCCACCAGCATCACCGCCACGTCGCCGGCCGGCAGTGGCCTAATCGATATTCGCGTGACCACCCCCGGCGGCACCTCCGCAACATCGGGGGCCGATCAGTTTACCTATATACCCGCACCGACCGTGACGGCCATCGCACCCGGCTCTGGACCGCAGGCCGGCGGCACCGTCGTCACCATTACCGGCACCAATTTCACCGGCGTTACCGCAGTGAGTTTCGGCGCTACACCAGCGACCAGCTTCACGTTCAATTCATCGACGTCGATCACCGCCACGGCGCCGGCCGGCTCTGGCGTGATCGACGTCCGGGTGACGACGCCGGGCGGCGTCTCGACCATCTCGGCGGCCGACCAGTTTACATATGTCGGCGCTCCCTCAGTCACGTCGATTGCGCCCAGTGCCGGGCCGACCGGTGGCGGCACGACGGTGGTCATCACGGGTACCAATCTGAGCGGCGCCACAGCCGTCAAGTTCGGTGCCACTGCCGCAACAGCTTTCACAGTCAATTCCACCACCCAGATCACAGCGACCTCCCCGGCCGGTGGCGCCGGCGCGGTCGATATCAC
>SDZE01000200.1 GCA_004173095.1 Bradyrhizobiaceae bacterium | reverse complement strand
AGGGTGGTGAGGCAACAGCAGGCGCAGGCGCAGCGCTCGGCAACGCCGGCGGCGGGCTTGCGGGCCGCGGGGCACGAATGTCGGGCTCTGATCCACTACGCTTACCAAACACGACTCAACTCCTTGCGGTTCTCACTTCGACCGCAACTTCTCCAGCAGCGGCGCGAGGAAAGATCCCCGCGGCTTTTTGGTCTCGCCGCGGCCGGTCAGCCGCTGCGCGATCTGCAGGAATATTTCGGTGGTGCGATGATTGGCGGAGACTTCCGCAATCATCTGGCCGTTATTGGCAGCCGCGCCAAAAATCTGGGGTTCGAACGGAATGGTGGCGATCGGCGGCGTCTCGATCGCTTTCGCGAATTCGGCTGCGCTGATTTCCGGACGTTTCGGCACGCCGACCTGGTTGAGGCAATACAGCGGCGGCCGATCGTTCGGACGCGCCGCCTTGATCAGGTCGTACATGTTCTTGGTGTTGCGCAGATTGGCCAGATCCGGCGAGGCGACGATCAGGATGTCATCGGCGCCGATCAGCGCGCGCTTGGTCCAGCCGGTCCACTGATGCGGCACGTCGAGCACGATGCAGGGCATGGTCGAGCGCAGCGTATCGAAGATCGAATCGAACGCCTCGGTGCCGAAATCGTAGACGCGCTCCAGCGTGGCGGGCGCCGCCAGCAGGCTGAGATGATCGGTGCATTTCGACAACAGGCGGTCGATAAATGCGGTATCGACACGATCCGGGGAGAACACCGCATCCGCGATGCCCTGCGGCGGGTCCTGATTGTAGTCGAGCCCGGCAGTCCCGAAAGCGAGGTCGAGATCGGCGACCACGGAATCCAGCGCCAGATCGCGGGCGATCGCCCAGGCGACGTTGTGGGCGATGGTCGATGCGCCGACGCCCCCTTTGGCGCCGACGACGGCGATGATACGGCCGACCGCCTTGGCTTCGGGGGCCGAGAACAGGCCGCAGATCGAGCGCACGACGTCGATGGTGGCGACCGGTGCGATCACGTAATCGCTGACGCCGCGGCGAACCAGTTCGCGATACAGCGTGACGTCGTTGACCTTCCCGAGCACGATGACACGGGTTCCGGCATCGCAGACCGTGGCTAGCTGGTCGAGGCCGCCGAGAATATCGGTGCGCGGCTCGGCTTCGAGCAGGATCACATTCGGCGTCGGCGCCGTCCGATAGGCTTCGATGGCCGCGGCCATGCCGCCCATCTGGATCTTGAGATGCGTTTTGTCCATGCGGCGGTCTTCCCCCGCGGCCTGGACGGCGGAGGCGGTCTCGACGGTCTCGCAGAACGCCTGGATCGAAACCCGGGGCGCCGGCGCGATATGCTCGTCGGCGGCCGGTGATGGCGCGGCGGCGAGCTGTTCGTCGTCTGTCTTTTGCGCGTAATTGATCATTGGCCCACGCTGCTGATCTTGTTCTTATCCGCATCGGGATAAGTGGTGGCGGTCGCTTGACCCTGGCGATACTTGTCGAGTGCGAAGGTGCGGCGCCCCGTATAGGCCGGCGTTTCCGGACGTGGTTGCACGAGATCGGACGGGTTTGCGACCATGGCAGCAAGATTGCGCTGCGAGGCGCAACCGAGATTGTAGTAGGGCCGGTTCGAGAGGTAGCTCTTGTTGTTGATCGAGCCGGCGAGATCTTCAGGCCAGGTGCCGCATGGTCCCGCGGTTGCGGCGACGAGCGGGTAGCTGACGCGGATCGTGGCGAACTGGCGCGGATCGTTCGGTGTGTAGTTGCGGGTCGCGATGGCATTTGCCGGCACGCCGGTGGCGGCCAGCAGCGAATGCAGTTCGCGCCGGGATTCCTGTGCCGCACGGGCGTTCGGCGTGTGCGCGGGAACTTCGACGGTGATGACGCCGGTGCCTTCGCGCATCCAGTTCTGGCCGACATTGACGACGTCGGCGCGCTGCGTTGCCGTCAGGCCGCCACGGAAACTGCCGACGAACACCTCGGTGCTGCGCATCCGCTCTTCCACCACAATCGGGTGGCGCAGCCGGTAATCGGCGGGAACGCTGGTGGCGACGTCATCGCGCGCAACGGTTCTGCAGCCGCCGAGCGCCGTGGTGGCGCCGACGATCACCGTCAGGACGGCGAGGCTATGGGAGATTTTTCGGGTCTGGGTCATCTGTTTGCGCCTCAATCCGTGATGAAGCCGAACGCGCCGCGATAGCCGCGTGCCGGCTCGGGCTTGCGGCCCGGTACGCCATAGATGCGATTGACGGAACCAAGCAGGTCGGCCTGCGGATCCGATGCATCGACGAAGCCGTCATCCGGTCGTGACAAGTCTTTCTGAGCCACTGCGCGGACGATGTAAGGCGTCACGATCACCATCAGTTCGGTGTTGTTGTTGACATAGTCGCGGCTCTTGAACAGCGCGCCCAACACCGGGACCTGCGACATGCCGGGCAGGCCGCTCATCGCCTGCTTGGTCTGTTGCTTGATCAATCCGGCCATGGCCATCGAGCCGCCCGAGGGAATCTCCAGCGTGGTGTCGGCGCGATTGGTCCTGATCGCGGGAATCTGCGTGCCGCTGATGGACACCGAGTTCTCCTGCGATAGCTCCGATACTTCGGTTGCGACGCGCAGACTGATGCGGCCCTCGCTGAGCACCACCGGTGTGAAGCCGAGCGAGATACCGAACTTCTTGAAACTGATCTGGGTCGTACAGATCCGCGTGGTGGGATCGCAGGTGTTGCCGCCGGGCACGGGGAATTCGCCGCCCGCCAGGAAGTTGGCGGTCTCGCCGGAAATGGCTGTCAGGCTCGGTTCCGCCAGGGTGCGGATCACCCCGGCAGTTTCCATCGCCTTCAGCGTTGCGGTGACGGATGGGCCTGTGCCGAACGAGCCCTGGATGGCATTGCCCTCGACGAGGTTTCGGCCGCTGGCGGTAAACGGATTGGTATTGGTGAAATTGACGACCGAGGTGCCGTAGCTCAGCTTGCCCGACAAATCGACGCCGAGCTGCTTGACGATATTGCGCTGAACCTCTGCCACGACGACCTTCAACATCACCTGATCGCGACCGCGCACCGAAATGTTGTTGACGACCTTGTCCATGCCGCCGGCGAGGCGGGCGGCGAGATCGGCGGCCTGCTGCGCCTCGATCTGGTTCGCTGCCGAACCGGTCAGGATGATACCGTCACCGAGGCCCTCGACGCGGATATCGGCTGTCGGCAAGGTCTGCCGCAGCGCGCCGCGGATACCGTTGAGATCGCGCGTGACGGCGATATCGTAGGCGGCGATCTGCTGCCCCGAACTGTCGAAGAAGATGATGTTGGTCTGACCGACCGTGGCACCGATGATATAAGCGCGCTGCGCGGAGCGGACCACGGCATTGGCGATTTTCGGATCGGCAACCAGCACGTCTTTGACGTCGCGCGGCAAGTCGATGACCACTGACTTGCCGATGCCCAGCGGCAGGAAGCGTGCGTTCAACTGCCCCGCAGCCGTAGGCGAATTGGCGCCGTAATCGGCGGCGTCGGCGATACGCAGCGCAGTCCCGAGCGACAGCGCGGCAATGGCTGTCACCGAGAGCGCACGGGCCACCAGGCTCCGCATCGATCTGCTCGTCGTTATCGGCGTCATCGTCTGCGTCCTTGTCACTTCGTGATCGTCGCGGTCGACGGAACGCCGTACCGGACGATGCTGACGGTGCTGCCACGCTTGCGGGTGGCGGGGTCTTCGCTGGGAGCTTCCGGCGCATTGGCATCGGCCAGCGCGCGCAGTGCCAGGGACAACGTGCCGCTCTGGCGCGCTCGCGCCAGCAGTTCGGCCTGTTCCGGCTTCAGTTCGAGAGTCGCGGTCTTGCCCACGACCGTGTTCTGCCCGTCCTTCTCTTTCGGGGCCTGGTCGATGGCGAGCACGCGGATATTGCTGAGAATGATCTCGGACATCACGCCGTCGGCGCCCATGTCAGGGCCTTTGTCGCGCTTCGACAGGATCACGTCGACGCGGTCGTTCGGCAGGATGAAGCCACCGGCGCCGGTCTCCGGCGAAATTTCGGTCGAGACGGCGCGCATGCCCGAGGGCAGCACCGCGGCCATGAAGCCGGCGCCGTTGGCGCGCACGAGCTTGGCATCGCGAATCGGTTCGCCGGCAATGAAGGGTGAGCGCGCGATCGCGCCGGCCGTCTGCGTGATCGCTTCCGGTCGGGTATTGCGAGCGATGACATTGGCGCTGGCGGCGCTGGACGGCCAGGCCTGCCACTGCATGTCGTCCGCACCGATCGCCTGACCCAGCGCGATATCGCCCTTGGCCACGAGGACATCCGTTGTGGGGAGCTGTGCGACTTGCGGAGGGGGAGGCGGAGCGTCGGATGAGCTCGCAAGATACAGCGCCACGCTGCCGGCACCAAGTGCGATGGCGAGGACCACAATACGTGCGGTATTCATACGCTTCACTTTCCACATTACGCCGCGACGCATGCGTCGCTGTAGGGTGGAGTTGAGCAGTTATTCGTCAAGGCATGGTTAATGAGCGGTATCTAAAACGAGTTAACGGTTTTTCCGCTGTCAGCCCAATGCCAGGCGGCTCAGATCGATCGCCTTGATCCACTGCGTTTCCGGATAGACGATCAGCCCGCCGAGCGCGAGAGCGACGCCGTAAGGGATGCCGCTGTCCTTGTGATGCAGCCGCAACAGCCATTCCTGCCGACCCAGGGCATAAGGCAGCGGCCACTGCCGGAACTGCAGCATCAGCAGCGTCAGCGCGCCGCCGAACAGCGAGGCATAGATGAGATATTCCAGCAGGTGATCGAAGCCGAACCACAAGCCGGCGCAGGCCGCGAGCTTGGCATCGCCGCCGCCGATCCAGCCGAACGAAAAACATGCGAAAGCGATGACCAGCACGAGACCGCCCGCGCCGAGATGCAGCAGTGCTGCCGAGGAACTCATGCCGGAGAAGAATGCGACGAAGGCAAAGCCGGCGATCAGCAGCATCGAGATCCGGTTGGAGATGGTCATCGTCAGCAGATCGCTGATCGCAGCATAGGCCATCAGTCCGGGAAACAGCAGCAACCGCGTCAGATCGAGTATCATGGCTTAACGGCCCGTGCGAAAACGACGGCAGAGCATAGTCGGCAGGAAATGAATAAACGGACAATGGCAGATGGTTTGTTTACCAAACTGCAGCGATCCGCATCACGACGGCGATCATCGCCAGCATGAGCGAGAGGCATACGAGCCCGGCCGGCTCGCGGAGCGACGATCCAAGTGCGTCGCGCAGGGGACTTCGGGTCGCGATGTGTCTCATCTGGAGCGGCCTGGTACGCATACGGAGGCGTTCCAACAAAAAAGGCCCCGGAACGCCGGAGCCTTTGTTGCGATCACGCCCCGGGCTTACTTGAGCGAGGTGTTGATCGACGTGAACTTGCCGTTCAGGTTGGTGCCGAGGCCATTCACGACCGCGATGATGGCGAGCGAGATGCCGGCAGCGATCAAGCCGTATTCGATCGCGGTGGCGCCGGATTCATCCTTCAGAAAACGCGAAACGAGATTTTTCATAATACCAAACTCCATATGTGCACGTGGCTGTCGTCATAGATGCCTGGTCTCCCCGGCGTTCTCAGCACCGTGACCATAGGCCGACGGTAGGAGTTTCTGCTTGCAGCGCGGTTAATTCGATCGATGAAAGTCGGTGGCATTTGTGTCTTCTTTTGCACGGTAAATGCCTGCTTAAGGCGCGATACGGTAACCGCTCGGTAGCCACGGCACCCCGCGCGCCCGCGGTTTGGTTTATCGCTCCTTAAGTATGCGCCGGTATCCTCCCGGGATCGGAAACCGGCGGGATTCGGAATGTCGACATTGCCAATGGAAGTGCTGCACATGTTCGGCGAGACCATCATGAAGGTGGTCCCGATCACGATCGCGCTCGCGGCCGTCTTCACGGTGCTGACGCATTTCTGGGCGTGCAACCCCGGCAAGCCGTGGTGGCGCAAGAGCGAGATCGTCACCGATATCTGCTACTGGTTCTTCGTGCCGCTCATCACGCGCGTCGTACGCATCGGTCTTCTGGTGCTTGGCGCTGCGGTCGTCTTCAACATTCACGATGCCGACGGCCTGATCGCCTTCTACGACAATGGACACGGTCCACTGGCGCAGTTGCCGTTGTGGGCTCAGGCCGTGCTCTTCCTCGTGCTGTCGGACTTTCTGCTGTACTGGTTTCACCGCATGTATCACGGCGGCGAGTTCTGGAAGTATCACGCCATCCATCACTCGTCCGAAGAAGTCGACTGGATCTCCGCGGCCCGCTTCCACCCTGTTAATCTGTTTCTCGGCACCGTCGCCGTGGACGTCGTGCTGCTGATGGCGGGCATCTCACCCAACATCATGCTGTGGGTCGGCCCTTTCACGACGTTCCATTCCGCCTTCGTGCACGCCAACCTGAACTGGACCCTTGGCCCGTTCAAATATGTCCTCGCCACGCCGGTGTTTCACCGCTGGCATCACACGTCGCTGGAGCAGGGCGGCAACACCAATTTCGCCGGCACCTTCCCGTTATGGGACATCCTGTTCGGCACTTTCCGGATGCCGAAGGGCGAGTTGCCGGACAATTACGGCGTCGATGGCGAGCCGCTGCCGAAGGAAATCGTCGGTCAATTGGCCTATCCGTTCCGCCAACTGAGCTCCGCAGCGAAGCCATGACGCGTGCCGAGCCGGGTCTTTGGCCGTGCTTCTTCACCGAGCCCAGAAGTTATTGCTCCGACGTTTGCTGTTCCTTCACCAATTAACGGTACATTTGCCATGTCGGGCGCCGGCACCGCTGCGTATCTGCTTAGGCCGGCTCGTATCGTCCCGGAGTACAGAATGTCGTTTCTTAATTTCCGTCGCCGCGCGTCGGCGGCCTCGATGGTCCCAGCCCTTGTTGGGGGGCTGATGCTTGTGCAGGTCGCGGGCCTTCCTGCGTCTGCCAGCGAGATGATCTCGGTCAATGTGGATCAAGCCAGGCTGGTCAAGTTTCCGGACAAGATCGCTACGATCGTGGTCGGCAATCCGCTGATCGCCGACGTCACGCTGCAACCGGGCGGCATGGTGGTGGTGACCGGCAAGGGGTATGGCGCCACCAACGTGATCGCGATGGATCGCACAGGCGCTGTGCTGATGGATCGCGTGGTTCAGGTGGAAGGACCGACCGACAAGGTCGTGACCGTCTATCGCGGCACCGCGCGGGAATCCTACAGCTGCACACCCAATTGCGAGCGCCGCGTCACGCTGGGCGATGCCGAGACCTACTTCAAATCGACCATGGAGCAGGCCGGCGCCATTGGCGGCGTGGCCGCCTCGAGCGGCGCTGCGGCGGGCATGCCCGGCAAGGTCAATTAACCGCGGTTGGCGATAGTTAATCATCTATGAACGGATCGCTCCAGTTTGTCGCGATCCGTCGAAACACTTCGACAATCAGTTTTTGCTAAAGCCTGACGGTAGTTATTTCCAATCCGTCCGGATCTCGCTGATGCTGAACCCGATCATGTCCGTCGCCGTCGTCACCAAGCGGCTGCGCGCGTTCCGTCGCAGCAGGGACGGGTCGGCTGCGGTCGAATTTGCCATGATCGCGCCGATGTTCTTCGCGCTGATCTTCGCGGTCATCGAAACCGGCATGGTCTTCCTGGCCGGACAGCTGCTTGAGACCGGCGTCGAGGATGGCGCACGCCTCGTCTATACCAGCCAGACCACCAGCGCGCCGGATTTCAAGAGCACGATCTGCAGCCGCGTGTCGGTCCTGATGGATTGCACCAAACTCGATATCGACGTGCGCTCCTACGATCCGGGAACGCCGATCGCCATCGCTGATCCGATCGATGCCAGCGGCAAATACGTGTCCAACGGTTTCGTGTATCAGCCGCCGGCCTATTCCCCGACCACACCGACCAGCAAGACGGTCGTCGTTCGCGCGTTCTATCAATGGCCGCTGTTCGTGACCGGCCTCGGCTACAACATTGCGAATATCGATCGCGGCACGACGACCAACAAGCGTCTCCTTGCGGCCACGGCCGCGCTCGGCCCGCAGTAGCAAGAGGATATCGAGATGCGCATGCGCGCTGCTTTGCTGGGATTTGGCCGACGCGCCGCCTCGATGCGCCGTGACGATAGCGGCATCGCAGCGATCGAATTCGCGGTGATCGCGCCGTTGCTGCTGCTGATGCTGTTCGGTATCACCGATGTCGCGAACTATTTTGCGGTCGATCGCAAGGTGAGTCAGATCGCGCAGACGGTCTCCGATCTCACCTCGCGCTACACGGCGGTGCAGGAAACCGACGTGTCGAACTTCTTCATCATCGCAGGCGCGATGGTGACGCCCTATGACAAGAACCAGCTGAAGTCGACCATCCATCAGCTTTATCTCGATCCGAACACCAAGACGGCGAAAGTCGTCTGGAGTCGAGGCAGCGTGCCGCTTGCGAAGAACGCGGTCTACCCAGTGCCGACCGCTCTCGTTGCCAAGGATTCGTCCGGCAACTGGCTGGCAAACCAGTATCTGATCGTCGGCGACGTCAACTACAGATACGTGCCGACCATCGGTTGGGTCGTGTCCAAAACAGGCGTGACGGCCACCGAAATCGCGTTCACCAAGCCGCGCCAGATGACATGCGTGATGCTGGCCACCACTTGCACACCGAGCGGCGGCTGATCGGCGCGTCTGAACGACAGGATCTCAAACAAGAAAGGCCGCGTCCAGGGACGCGGCCTTTCTGATGTTGCACGATCACCTGCAAGCGCCTGCTTGCAGTCAATCGTTAGCCGGCTGCGCGGAGGTTATCCGCCGACGACTTGCCCGAACGGCGATCGGCCACGATTTCGTAGCTGATCTTCTGGCCTTCGCGCAGCGTGCCTAGGCCAGCGCGTTCGACGGCGCTGATGTGCACGAATACGTCGTTGCCGCCTTCGTCCGGCTGAATGAAGCCATAACCCTTGGTGGCGTTAAACCACTTCACGGTTCCCATGCTCACGAGGTAGTCCCTTCTCAATATAGTAGTCGTAACCCACGTCTCAGACGCAGGCCGGTTGGCATCGAATTTTTGGAAGGGTCGTCAGTCTAGACCGGCTGCACCGGGGTATAGAGAAGTCGTCCGGCCGAAAATCGATAACGTCAATATTAAGGGATGCAATTCCCCAAGACAATCCGGCGACGCACGATTTTTTGATAGCACACGAACGAGAAAAATCGCCCCGCTTTCCGCGCATGACAGAGCCTGTCATGCGCGGCGGGTCGATATTGCAGTACTAACTGTCGACAGAAATAAGCGGTACTTAACGGCGCCGGAAGTTACCACGGGGCGGGCCCGATCGCGGCGGACCGCCACCCGGACGCTCGTCCTTGTGTCGGAAGATCAGGCGGCCCTTTTCGAGATCGTAGGGCGACATTTCGATGGTCACGCGGTCACCCGCGAGGGTCTTGATGCGGTTCTTCTTCATCTTGCCTGCGGTATAGGCGATGATTTCGTGTCCGGCATCGAGCTGCACGCGGTAGCGCGCATCGGGAAGGATTTCGGTCACCAGTCCTTCGAACTGGATCAGCTCTTCTTTGGCCATTCGTTAGCTCCAGATCGGTCGGCTGTTAGCGTGGACGCTGGGTGCGGTTGGGTGTGGTGTTCGGTCGGCTCGGACGGTGAAGGAAGGCGACCCCCTGCATTCCTGCGTCCTTGCTTGCGCTGGCGGCTTGCTGGACCGGACGGGATCTTGGCTCCTGCCGTGCATTTTCATGCCTCGGATTCTCATTCCGCGCGTGATCGCGGTTCGGTTGCGATGCGCCGCCGCCATTGCCGCTGGTGGGGCGACGCCGGTTGCGGGCGTTCTTGCCGGGCGCTCCGTCCTGGCTGCGGCCGGCGTGCTGGGCAGGGCGCCCATTGCGCTGACCGCCACGGTTCTGCGACGGCGGCGGACCGACGTCGTTCTTGCCGGGGGTGCGACGGTCTTCCTTCGGCAGTGCGACACGGATCAGCTTTTCGATATCGCGCAGATACGCCATTTCCTCGCCGGCGCAAAGCGAGATCGCGATGCCGTCGCGTCCGGCGCGCGCGGTGCGGCCGATGCGGTGGACATAGGTCTCCGGAATGTTCGGCAGGTCGAAATTCACCACATGGGTGATGCCCTCGACGTCGATGCCGCGGGCGGCGATGTCGGTGGCGACCAGGGTGCGGATTTCGCCGGTACGGAACTGGGCCAGCGTGCGCTCACGATGGTTCTGCGACTTGTTACCGTGGATGGCCGCAGCCGGAATGCCGGCGCGCTCCAGATTCTTCACGACCTTGTCGGCGCCGTGCTTGGTGCGGGTGAACACCAGTGCGCGGTTGACCTGTTCGGTCTTGAGGATCTGGGACAGGATCGTGGGCTTGGCCGAGTGATCGACCAGCAGGATCTTCTGCGTGATGCGTTCGACCGTCGAAGACACCGGGGTGACGGCGACGCGGGCCGGATCCCTCAGCATGTGCTCGGCGAGATCGGCGATGTCCTTCGGCATGGTGGCCGAGAAGAACAGCGTCTGGCGCTTGATCGGCAGCTTGGCGACGACTTTGCGGATGTCGTTGATGAAGCCCATGTCCAGCATGCGGTCGGCCTCGTCGAGGACGAGGAATTCCACCATGTTGAGCTTCAGCGCGTTGCCCTGCACGAGGTCGAGCAGGCGGCCTGGCGTCGCGACGAGGACGTCCACGCCCTGCATCAGCGAGCGGACCTGGCGGCCCATCGGCACGCCGCCGATCGCCAGCGCCGACGACAGGTTCATGTGGCGACCATAGGCATTGAAGCTGTCGAGGATCTGGCCCGACAGTTCACGCGTCGGGCTCAGCACCAGCACGCGGCAGGTCTTGGGCTGCGGCTTGATGCGGTTCTCGAGCAAACGATGAAGAATGGGGAGCGCGAAGGAGGCGGTCTTGCCGGTGCCGGTCTGGGCGATACCGATCACGTCCTTGCCGGTGATGGCAATCGGAATGGTCTGGGCCTGGATCGGGGTCGGCGTGGTGTAGTTTTCGTCCTTGAGCGCACGGGTAATGGGATCGGCGAGGCCGAATTCCTGAAAGGTGGTCAAAAGATTGATCTTTCCATTATGGCGTCATGCGCCGGGCAGATGAACCCTATGGCTCTGCCAACAGCACACGCGAGGTGTGTCACGGGACACCCGCGTGTTTGGGGCGTCATTCTGGTTAGCTGAAAGAGGCAAGCCAGAAACCGCTGGTGCTCTGAATATCAGAGGAGGGCGGGATCAGAACACGCGGCTCGCAAGGACCTGATGATTCTCAAGGTCGTGGCGCTCATATGGAACATGATCACGACGGATTCAAGGCTAAACCTGCGGCGGCGGGCGTTATCTCAAGTTCCGCTGAGTGAAATTTAGCCAGATCCATATTCATGCATAAATATTATGCGTGCTGCCGTTCGTGTGATCAGAATTGTTGAACGTTATTTAGGCGAGCCGTTTTTGTGGTCATGACAGCGATCCAAAACTATGCAGGCTTACCAATCACTTAACGAGCAAAGGGTTGCTGGCACACTTCTTGCGATTCCGGGATGTACGGCCGTGGGGCCGATCGCAGTGATTTCGTCTGCGTCCAGGGAGAGACCGCATATGATCCGCCATATCACCCAGTCAATTTCCGAGCCCAAGGCCGCTTCCAGGAAGTGGTCACGGCGCAGCGTCGTGGCTGCCGCCGCCGGTCTCGCGCTCGGCCTGTCGGCAGTGTCCGCTGCCCGGGCTGCCGACGACACCATCAAGGTCGGCGTGTTGCATTCGCTATCCGGTACGATGGCCATTTCCGAGACCACGTTGAAGGACACCGTCCTGTTCATGATCGATGAGCAGAACAAGAAGGGCGGCGTGCTCGGCAAGAAGCTCGAAGCCGTCGTGGTCGATCCCGCCTCGAACTGGCCGCTGTTCGCCGAAAAGGCCCGCGAACTGATCACCAAGGACAAGGTTTCCGTCGTGTTCGGCTGCTGGACCTCGGTATCGCGCAAGTCGGTGCTGCCGGTGTTCAAGGAGCTCAACAGCATCCTGTTCTACCCCGTTCAGTATGAGGGCGAAGAGTCCGAGCGTAACGTGTTCTACACCGGTGCGGCGCCGAACCAGCAGGCGATCCCGGCGGTCGACTATCTGATGAAGGACGAGAAGGTGAAGCGCTGGGTGCTGGCCGGCACCGACTACGTCTATCCGCGCACCACCAACAAGATCCTGGAAGCCTACTTGAAGTCGAAGGGCGTCAAGCAGGAAGACATCATGATCAACTACACGCCGTTCGGTCATAGTGATTGGCAGACCATCGTCGCCGACATCAAGAAGTTCGGTTCGGCCGGCAAGAAGACCGCGGTGGTCTCGACCATCAATGGCGACGCCAATGTGCCGTTCTACAAGGAGCTCGGCAACCAGGGCATCAAGGCCACCGACATTCCGGTGGTGGCGTTCTCGGTGGGTGAAGAAGAACTCGCCGGCATCGACACCAAGCCGCTGCTCGGCCATCTCGCTGCCTGGAACTACTTCCAGTCGATCAAGGACCCGGAGAACGAGAAGTTCATCAAGGCCTGGCAGACCTACACCAAGAACCCGAAGCGCGTGACCAACGACCCGATGGAAGCCACTGTGATCGGCTTCAACATGTGGGTGAAGGCGGTCGAGAAGGCCAAGTCGATCGAAGCCGACAAGGTCATCGACACGCTGCCGGGCACCGAGGCCAAGAACCTCACCGGCGGCACCTCGAAGATGCTGCCGAACCACCACATCACCAAGCCGGTCTTCATCGGCGAGATCAAGGGCAACGGCCAGTTCGACGTGGTCTGGAAGACCCCGGCGCTGGTGGCCGGCGATGCCTGGTCGAAGGAGCTCGATGGTTCCAAGGACCTGATCGGCGACTGGGTCGGCAAGAAGTGCGGCAATTACAACACCAAGACCAACAAGTGCGGCGGTCAGGGTTCGTAAGTCACGCTTCTGGTCTTCCGTCATTGCGAGGAGCGTAGCGACGCGGCAATCCAGTTTTTCTCTGAATTGGTTGCCTCTGGCTTGCTTCGCCAAATTCTTTGGACTCGCAATGACGGCGTCTATGTTTCCTCCCGAGACTGGAGAAGGCGGTTTACCGCCGCCTTCTCCTCCTTTTTTCCCGCCGGGGACTTTCGAGTGAA
>SDZE01000090.1 GCA_004173095.1 Bradyrhizobiaceae bacterium | reverse complement strand
GCCTGCGCCCGCTGTTCGCGCGGAACGAGATTGCTGGCGACCACGGCGCCGATGCCGAAGAAGGCCCCATGGGCAAAGGCAGTGACGACGCGCGCGACCATCAGCAGATTGTAGTCGGGCGCGACGGCGCAGCCGACATTGCCGATCGTGAACAGTGCCATGAGCGACAGCAGTGCAGCTTTCCGCGGCATGCCGGCGGTGGCCATCGCCACGATCGGCGCGCCGATCACAACGCCCAGCGCATAGCCGGAGACGAGGTAGCCGGCCTGCGGAATCGTTACGGACAGGCTGCGCGCGACATCAGGCAGCAAGCCCATGATGACGAATTCAGTGGTTCCGATGCCGAACGAGGCTGCTGCGAGAGCGAGAATCGGGAGAGACAAGCGAATGGGGATTCTCCTCGACGAAAATTTTGCAGTGCAATATCGAGAGGATTGGCATGTCCTTAGATCTGATGCAAAGGCGTTACCGGGGACGCAGCAATGCATGGAGCGGTGATCTCGAAGTCTTGATGCGAAATAGCCGCGAGCCATCTCCCAACTGATCGGCGGGTCTAGTCGAAGGCGACGTCGATGCTCTTGTCGCCCTTGCTCACGACCCTACAGGCGCGTGAAAAGTAGTCCGCAGGTATGCTGAGCTTGAAGCGTTCGGGAATATCATGCGTGCTCCAGACATCCACGCGCGCGCCTTTTTCGGAAAGTCCGCGCACTGTACAATCGATGGCGGAGTGACCGGCATTGAATGCGATCTTTCCGGCTTTGAAAACGCGGCGGAGCTGATCCGGCCCGATCTCCGGTGGGGACTGCGATGCGACGCAGCGATTGCGTCCGGACTTCTTGGCCTCATACATCGCGGCATCGGCACGCTTGAGCAATTCATCGATATCGCGTGCGCTACGCTCCAGGGTCGCGACCCCGAGGCTTGCGGACACGGCCACTGGACCGTTGGCACCCGGCACCGTCAACGCCGCGATGGCCGCGCGCACCTTTTCGGCAACCAGCATTGCATCGCTCCGGTTGGTATGCGGGAGCAGGATGGCAAATTCCTCGCCGCCGATGCGCCCGATCACATCGGCTTGTCGCAGCGCGCCCTTGCAAGCCTGAACGCACGCCACGAGAACGCGGTCGCCGACGTCATGGCCATGTTCATCGTTGACCGCCTTGAAATGATCGATGTCGAAAACGATGCAGCTAAAGCTGTGACCGTGACGCACTGCCAGCGCAATGGTTCGCGCCGCGTCTTGGCGCAGCGCGCGCCGCGACAGCGCGCCGGTCAGATGATCCTGCAAGACCAGCGTGCGCAGCTCAAGTTCGCTGATGATGATATCCGCGAGATCTTGCAGCATCGTGGTCTGCTGTGTCGTGAACTGGTGCGGTCTGGTATCCATCGCGCACAGCGTCCCGATTGCATGACCGCTCGGGGAGCGCAGTTGTGCTCCGGCGTAAAAACGAATGTGCGGATGGCCAGTGACGAACGCGTTATCTTCTAGGCGCGGGTCGAGATGGGTGTCGGCAATGATGAGGGGAGCGCTTTCACGAATTGTCAGGTCGCACAGCGCCGGGCCGCGTGGCGTTTCATAGTCGATCAAACCCTGGCGGGACTTGAACCACTGCCGATGACCGTCGAGTAGCGTGATGGTCGACATCGGAACATCAAAGACGGCGCGGGTGAGGCGTGTGATGCGATCGAACGCCTCTTCGGGCGGCGTGTCTAGAATGTCATAATGATCGAGCGCAGCGAGACGCGCGTTTTCGTCGAGATCTGCGCTTGCTGGAAGATTGGTGGCTGGCTGCATCGATGACCCCGTGAAGCAAGAAACGGTGGGTTTTGCAGACAGATACCGGGATACAATTGACGAAATGTTGTCCGACGAGGTTCCACCGGATCAGCGAAGCGGACGAAGGTCGCGCGTCGGCTGTTACACAGGGGGCCAGCTTCGCATGGCCATGTCGGCGAGTTTGCGTAACTGGTCGCGCGGGGCGCCGCCCGCGGCTTGCACAGCCATACCCTGCATGATCGCCGAGATGTAACGGGCGAGATCCGCCGCATCGGCGTCGGCCGGCAGATCGCCTTCGGTGACGGCGCGCTCGAAGCGCGCACGCAAATCGTCCTCGCCTTTGGAACGGCGGGCCATCAGTTCCTGCTTGATGGTTTCCGCAGCGTCGCCGCAACACAGCGCGCCTTGCACCGCGAGACAGCCGGGGTTTTTCGGATCCGTCACCGCTTCCACGGACTCATAGAGAATATGCGCCACCGCCTCGCGGGCGGTCGGTTTCTCGAGACCCGTGCGAAAATAGCCGCCCGGTCCGTCGACGTAGCGATCCAGCGCCTTGCGGAACAGGTCTTCCTTGTTGCCGAAAGCCGCATAAAGGCTGGGCTTGGTGATGCCCATGGCCTCGGTGAGGTCAGCCATCGACGCGCCCTCATAGCCTTTGCGCCAGAACACATGCAGCGCGAGGTCGAGAGCGGAATCGACGTCGAATTCACGCGGACGTCCCATGGCCATCGGCTGGTCCTCCAAAGATTTCTACCGCTCAGTAGATAAGTCCCTTGACAGCGGATGTCGATAGGCCATTTATACCGAGCGTTACGAATATGTGCGTCGCAGCAAAGGTTTCGGCCATAAGGTCGCCTGCGCGGTGCTTCTGTTCTTAGCTATTGGAATGACAGGGCTTTCTCAAGCCCTGCAAGAATTAAAAGAGGTTCACGATGGCCAGTTCTCTTGCCCGGAATATCGCGCTCGGCGCCAGCATATTCGTTGTTTCCGTCGCCATCGGCGGTGGCGCGGCGCTCTGGGACCTTGCCGGCTTCGCGGCCAAGGCGGAGCAGGCACCGGCAGCCGCGCCGGCGGTTCCGGCCTCTGTGGCCGTCGTGGAGGCCAAGGCGACCACGCCGTCCGACGAGTTTTCCGGCCGGCTGGAGGCGATCGAACGGGTGGACATTCGCTCGCGCGTCGCCGGCGCCGTGCAGGCGATCCACTTTCGTGAAGGCGCGTTGGTGAAGAAGGACGATCTCTTGGTGCAGATCGATCCTGACCTTTATGCCGCCGAAGTCGATCGCGCGCAGGGCCAGGTCTCGGCGGCGCGGGCCCGCTTGATCCTCACCAAAGCAGATTTCGATCGCGGCCAGCAGCTCTCCAATTCCAGCATCACACAGCGGGATCTCGACAACCGCGTCAACGCATTCCAGGAGGCCCAATCCAATCTGAAGGCCGCCGAAGCAGCGCTCAAGACGGCCCAACTCAATCTCAGTTATACCGAAGTCCGCGCGCCCGTGTCGGGCCGTGTCGGCAAGGTGGAAATCACGGTCGGCAATCTGATTGCGGCCGGGCCGAGTTCGCCGCTGCTGACAACCTTGGTTTCCATCAACCCGGTCTATGCCAGCTTCAATGCCGATGAGCAGGTGGTGTCGCGTGCCTTGAAGACGCTGGCCGAAGAAAAAGCGCCGGGCGCCATCGATCGTATCCCCGTTCACATGACGACCCTCTCTGATTCCGAGCCGGTGAAGGGCCGGATGCAGTTCATCGACAATCAGGTGGACGCCCGCTCTGGGACCGTGCGGGTGCGCGCTGTGTTCGACAATCACGATGGCCGCCTGATGCCCGGCCAGTTCGCACGATTGTCCATGGGCCAGCCGAAGCCGGAGCAGACGCTGCTGGTTTCGGAACGCGCCGTCGGCACCGACCAGAACAAGAAATTCGTCATGGTCGTCGATGGCAAGGACAAAGCCGAATATCGCGAGGTCCAGCTTGGCGCGTCTGTCGAAGGCATGCGTGTCATCTTGAGCGGCCTGAAGGCCGGCGAGCGCATCGTCGTCAACGGCCTGCAGCGCGTTCGTCCGGGCGTGACGATCAAGCCGGAAATGGTAGCCATGAATGCGGCCTCGCTGCCACAGACCAAGACTGCTGAAGCGAACTGATCCGTTCTTTTCTAACCTCGTCCCGCCTGCGGGAGAGGTCGCCCGGCCTTTCGATGCGCAGCATCGATGGGCCGAGCGGGTGAGGGGCTCTCCACAAACTCCGTGCCCGGCGGAGGCTCCCCCTTATCCGACCGCGCTTCGCGCGGCCACCTTCTCCCCGCAAGCGGGGAGAAGGCAAAGCTCCTCGCACCGAGACACCCCATGAACTTCTCCAAATTCTTCATCGACCGTCCGATTTTCGCCGGCGTGCTGTCCGCGGTTATTTTCCTGGCGGGCCTGCTGGCGATGCCGGTCTTGCCGATCTCGGAATATCCGGAAGTGGCGCCGCCGACCGTGGTGGTGACGGCAAACTATCCGGGCGCCAACCCGAAGGTGATTGCGGAAACGGTGTCGACGCCGATCGAAGAGCAGATCAACGGCGTCGAGAACATGCTCTATATGAGCAGCCAGGCAACGACCGACGGCCGGATGACGCTCAACGTCACGTTCCGTCTCGGCACCGATCCCGACAAGGCGCAGCAACTGGTGCAGAACCGCGTGTCGCAGGCCGAGCCGCGGCTACCGGCGGAGGTCCGCGCACTCGGCGTCACCACGATCAAGAGCGCGCCCGATTTGACCATGGTGGTGCATCTGCTGTCGCCGAACGACCGCTATGACATGACCTATCTGCGCAATTATGCGGTGCTGAACGTCAAGGATCGCCTCGCGCGGATCGAGGGCGTCGGCCAGGTGCAACTGTTCGGCTCCGGCGATTATTCGATGCGGGTTTGGCTCGATCCGCAGAAGGTTGCCGAGCGTCGCCTGTCACCGGGCGACGTCGTGCGCGAAATCCGCGCGCAGAATGTGCAGGCAGCGGCCGGGCAGGTGGGCGGTTCGCCCAATGAACCCGGGCTCGATCTGCAGCTCTCCATCAATGCGCAGGGGCGTCTGCAGAGCGAAGAGGAATTCGGCGAGATCATCGTCAAGAACGGTGACAATGGCGAAGTGGTGCGGCTGCGCGACATCGCGCGCATCGAACTTGGCGCCGCCGACTATGCGTTGCGCTCGCTGCTCAACAACAAGTCCGCGGTGGCGATCCCGATTTTCCAATCGCCGGGATCCAATGCCATCCAGATCTCCGACAATGTCCGCAAGACGATGAAGGAGCTCAAGGATAACATGCCCGACGGTGTCACCTACGACATCGTTTACGATCCCACGCAGTTCGTCCGCGCCTCGATCGAAGCCGTGATCCACACGCTGCTGGAAGCCATCGCGCTGGTGGTGCTGGTGGTGATCCTGTTCCTGCAGACCTGGCGGGCCTCGATCATCCCGTTGATCGCGGTGCCGGTCTCGGTGGTCGGCACGTTCGCGATCATGCATATGTTCGGATTCTCCATCAACGCGCTGACGCTGTTCGGCCTGGTGCTGGCTATCGGCATTGTGGTGGACGACGCCATCGTCGTGGTCGAAAATGTCGAGCGCAATATCGAGCGCGGGCTAAACCCAAAGGAAGCTGCCTATCAGGCGATGCGCGAGGTCACCGGGCCGATCATCGCCATTGCGCTGGTGCTTGTCGCGGTGTTCGTGCCGCTGGCCTTCATCACCGGCCTGACCGGGCAGTTCTACAAGCAATTCGCGCTGACGGTGGCGATCTCGACGGTGATCTCGGCCTTCAACTCGCTGACGCTGTCGCCAGCCTTGGCCGCCTTGCTGCTGAAGGGACATGACGCGCCGAAGGATCCCTTGACCCGTTTTATGGACAGGACGCTCGGCTGGTTCTTCGTTCGCTTCAATCGCTTCTTCACGCGCTCGTCGAACGCCTATGGCCGCGGCGTCCAGCGGGTGATCTCGCGGCGCGCCATCGTCATGGCCATCTATCTCGCTCTCGTCGGCGTCACCGGCTATCTGTTCCACGCGGTGCCCGGTGGTTTCGTGCCGGGGCAGGACAAGCAGTATCTGGTCGGTTTCGCGCAACTGCCTGACGGCGCCACGCTGGATCGGACCGAAGAGGTGATCCGTAAGATGGGCGAGATCGCGCTGAAGGAGCCGGGCGTGGAGAACGCTATTCAGTTTCCGGGCCTGTCGATCAATGGTTTCACCAATTCTTCGAATTCCGGCATCGTCTTTATCGGCCTGAAGTCGTTCGAGGAGCGCAAGGACAAGACGCTGTCCGGCAACGCCATCGCGCTGTCGTTGAACAAGAAATATGCCGGCATGCAGGACGCCTTCATCGCTATGTTCCCGCCGCCGCCGGTCGCCGGCCTTGGCACCATCGGCGGCTTCAAGCTGCAGATCGAGGATCGCGCTGGCTTGGGCTACGAGGCGCTGAACGACGCCACCAAGGCTTTCATAGGCAAGGCGATGCAGCAGAAGGAACTCGCCGGGCTGTTCTCGAGCTATCAGATCAACGTGCCGCAATTGTATGCGGACGTGGATCGCACCAAGGCGCGGCAGCTCAACGTGCCGGTGACCTCGATTTTCGACACCATGCAGATCTATCTCGGTTCGCTCTATGTGAACGACTTCAATAAGTTCGGACGAACCTATTCGGTGCGCGTGCAGGCCGATGCCAAGTATCGCGCGCGGGCCGACGATATCGGCCAGCTCAAGGTGCGTTCGGACAGCAACGAGATGATCCCGCTCTCGACGCTGCTGCGCGTCAAGGAGAGTGCAGGGCCGGAGCGCGCGATGCGTTACAACGGATTCCTGTCAGCGGACGTGAATGGCGGCGCTGCGCCGGGCTTTTCCACGGGGCAGGCGCAGGACGCGGTCGCACGTGTGGCGAAGGAGACCCTGCCAAAAGGCATCAGTTACGAATGGACCGAGCTCACCTATCAGGAAATCATCGCCGGCAATTCATCGCTGATCGTGTTTCCGGTGGCGCTGCTGCTGGTGTTCCTCGTGCTGGCCGCTCAATACGAAAGCCTCACGCTGCCTTTGTCGATCATCATGATCGTGCCGATGGGGCTTCTTGCGGCCATGTTCGGTGTCTGGATCACCAAAGGCGACAACAACGTCTTCACCCAGATTGGTCTGATCGTGCTTGTGGGACTATCGGCGAAGAACGCGATCCTGATCGTGGAATTCGCGCGCGAACTCGAATTCGCTGGGCGAACGCCGACGCAGGCGGCGATCGAGGCGAGCCGGTTGCGTTTGCGCCCGATCCTGATGACGTCGATGGCCTTCATCATGGGCGTGGTGCCGCTGGTGACATCCACCGGCGCGGGATCGGAGATGCGGCAGGCGATGGGCGTGGCCGTGTTTGCCGGCATGATCGGCGTCACCGCCTTCGGCATTTTCTTCACGCCGATGTTCTACGTGTTGCTCCGCGCCCTCGCGGGCAATCGCCCGCTGACCCAGCATGGCGATGCGACGGTCGATCAGGATGCACCGCTGGCGCCGGGATCGCATGATCAACCCCTCGCAGGATCGGAGCCGCGCCCGCACGCCACGTTGACATCGCATCCGTGAGTCCGAAACTGTCTCTCACGTCATACATCACGCGCACAAAAATTCCGGATGCCGCAATTCCTGCGGCATCACGGCGCGCGGAGACCACGGGAGACAAACATGACGACCGATCGCCTCACCATGTCTCGTCGCCACGCCCTTGCCTTGCTCGGCGCATCGATTGCTGCGCCCCATGTCGCCCGGGCGCAAACTCCATGGCCGAGCCGCAGCGTCCGCTACTATGTCGGTTTCGCTGCCGGCGGCGCCACCGATACGCTGTCGCGCATCTATTGCCAGAAGATGTCCGAGTTGACCGGCCAGCAATTTGTGGTCGAGAACCGCGGCGGGGCAGGTGGCGTGCTCGGCGCCGACGCCGTCGCCAAAGGGCAACCGGACGGCTATGCGCTCGGCATGGGCTCGATTGCCACCAATGCGATCGCGGTCGGTACCTATGCGAAGCTTCCCTATCATGCAGGCAAGGACTTCACCTTCATCAGCGGCCTTTGGCAGCTACCCAACGTGCTGGTGGTGAAGAAGGATCTGCCGGTCAAGGACCTCAAGGAGCTCATCGCGCTGGCCAAGGCCAATCCCGGCAAATACAGCTACGCGTCGCCCGGCATCGGGACCACCTTGCATCTGTCCGGCGAGATGATGAAGAGCGCCGCCGGCATCGATCTGCAGCATATCACCTACAAAGGCGGCAACCCCGCGATGGTCGATCTTCTGGCCGGGCGCGTCGATACGCTCTTCGACAATCTTCCGGGTTCGCTCCAGCAGATCAAGGATGGCGCCGTCCGCGCGCTGGCCGTGACGACGACCAATCGCAGTCCGGCGATCCCGGACGTGCCGGCCATGGGCGAAGTTCTGTCCGGCTATGAGTTGACGTCGTGGGTGGCTGTATGTGGCCCGGCCGGCATGCCGCCTGATCTGGTCGCGCGGATCAATGAGCTTTCGGTGAAGGCCTTGAAGGATCCCGCCCTGGCGGCGAAATACGCCGAGCTCGGGGCGCAGCCATTCCCGACGTCGAGCGCCGAAATCACGGCCTATCGCGATAAGGAGGAGGCACGGCTGCTGCCTGTCATCAAGGCCGCCGGCATTACGCCGAGCTGATAAGGTGCGCTTTCCTTCACTGCGCAATGTCGTCTACACTTCCGATCGGGCAGTGGGAGAGGTCGGTGCGAGCCGGATTTTACAAATGCGAGTATCACGTCAACGAGGCGGCCGGCCGCAGCGTGATGTATGTTCGTGACGGCAGCATGCTCGGCGGCAATTCAGGCTTCGCGCATATCGGGACCTATCGCATCGAGGGCGGCAACGTCATCGCCGAGATCGAGAGCCGCCGTCATTGTTTCGATGCCGACTTTTCGTCCCTGCTTGGCCGGGACGTGGCGACCATCAGTGTGATCGGTC
Organism: Bradyrhizobiaceae bacterium; assembly: GCA_004173095.1. Classification (GTDB taxonomy): domain Bacteria; phylum Pseudomonadota; class Alphaproteobacteria; order Rhizobiales; family Xanthobacteraceae; genus Tardiphaga. Next base: position 4,380 of record SDZE01000090.1, on the reverse strand, counting down.
GTGCCTGTGGCGACGCCTACCGCTTCGAGGGCGATTCGCCCCAGATGCCCGGCGCGACCTTCCGCTCGCTGATGACAATGCTGGACGACAGCGAATTGCCGCCGCCCGGCGAGGTCGGGGTGGGCGGCATCGCCAACGGGCTCTATTCGGTCGTGTTGCGCACGCTCGACGGCGTCGATGGCGGCTTGACCGGCGTGATGTTGCTGCAGGACGGCTGGATCCTCGGCGGCGATGCGTCGTTCTATTACCTCGGCTCTTATTCGTCCGCCGGTGGACGCTGGAAAGGTGAAATCCTCAATCAGGAACACACGTCGTCGCTGGGCGAGATCCCCATTTTCGGCGGCTACGAAATCGGTATCGGCTTTTCTGGCACATGCAACGCGGAAGGCGCCGAGCTGGAAGCCACAGCGCTGGCAGGCAAACGAAGCCTACGGCTGCAGGCTATCCTCAAGCTGATCCGCAAAGCTGAGCGGCCGGTCTCCGAGACCGCCTGAGCAGGCAACCATTTGTTTCAAATTGGCTGGCTAGGGTGCGTCTCCGAATTGCCCTTGCGATTCTGCTGGAGTTGCCCGTGAACGAAAGCCTGATGGCCGTCTGCCAGTTATTTTTGATCCCGCTCACCATCCTGTTCGCGGCAGTCGGCGTCGCCAATGCGCGCTTCGTGAAACTGCTGGTCTGTCTGCTGGGCGTCGGCCTCGCCGGGCTTTGGCTGTACCGAATCTATCTCTGGACAGGTCTGTCGCTGATCGACCGCCGCACCGGCTACGGTCTTGCCGGGTCGTTCGCCCTGTGCTGGCTGCTGACGCTACTGCACCAGGTCAAAAGCAGCTTTGGCGGCGGCGATCGCCGCTGATGGGGAACAGCACCGCGGCGCCGGAATTAAATGGAACAGGTGAGCGGAGTCCTGCGCCACCGATTGCCACCGTGTCGTAGCCCTATAAGGGCGGCCGGGCAGTTTCATACCGAAGGTAGCCAATGACCGATCTTTCTGTCGATGCCCCGCTGTTGTCGGGCAATAAACCTGCATTCGGCATCAATGGCAAAGTCGCCGCCGTCGCCGTCGCCTTGCTGATCGGCGGCGCTGTGCTGCTGTCCGTGCAAATTTCCTTCAATCAAGCACTGCTGTATCTGCTCGGTGGTTTCCTCGGCCTGACGCTGTATCATGCGCTGTTCGGCTTTACCTCGGCCTGGCGGGTGTTCATCAGCGACCGCCGCGGCACGGGTTTGCGTGCGCAGATGGTGATGCTGGCGATCGCGGTGGTGTTGTTTTTCCCAGCATTGGCGCAGGGCACGCTTTTCGGCGCGCCGGTGCGCGGCGAATATGGCGCCGTCGGCATCGGCATGATGTTCGGCGCATTCATCTTCGGTCTCGGCATGCAACTCGGTGGTGGCTGCGCCTCGGGCACATTGTACACGGCGGGCGGTGGCAATATGCGGATGCTGGTCACCTTGGCGATGTTCATCGCCGGCTCGACCATCGGTGCCTACCATCTGCCATGGTGGTCAGCACAGCCCAATATCGGTCCGGTGCCGCTGATCGAGACCCTCGGCCTCGCGCCGGCGCTGGCCTTCAGCCTGTTGATGATGGCCGCCATCTACGGGTTCACCGTACTGCTCGAGCGTCGCCGCCACGGCGAACTGGTGACAGGCGCGCCGTCGCCCCATCACGGCTGGCGTCGCTTGCTGCAGGGACCTTGGCCGCTGCTGTGGGGCGCGGTCGGTCTGGCGCTCGGCAATTACGCGACGCTGTATCTGGCCGGGCGGCCGTGGGGCATCACGTCGGCCTTCGCGCTGTGGGGTTCGAAGATCGCGATGGCGAACGGGATCGATGTGGCGGCATGGCCGTATTGGCAAGGCGCCCGCGCTGCGTCGCTGCAAGACAGCGTGTTCCACGATGTCACATCGGTGATGGATTTCGGCATTATCGTCGGCGCGCTGCTGGCCGCCGCACTGGCCGGCAAATTTTCGCCAAGCTGGCGGATTGAGCCGCGTTCGCTCGTGGCTGCGGTGATCGGCGGCCTGCTGCTGGGCTACGGGGCGCGGTTGGCCTATGGCTGCAATATCGGCGCGTATTTCAGCGGGATCGCGTCGGGAAGTCTGCATGGCTGGGTCTGGATGGTCGCTGCCTTTGCGGGCAATGTGATCGGCACCCGCTTGCGGCCTGGTTTCGGCCTGACGGTTGAGCGCGGATCGCAAGCCTGACGCTCACGCATCCGTCTATCACGAGAACTATCTTCCCTGTCGTCGTCGTAACAAAAAGGCGCGCTCTCAAAATGCGCGAGCCCCATGCACTGTCGCCTATGGTGACGAGGACTGGTGGTTTGCTGTACAGGCTTGTCGGATCGAGAAGGCTGCAAAGCACACGAGGACGTCATGACCTATCTCTATCTCGCCATCGCGATTATCAGCGAGGTCATCGCCACCAGCTTTCTCAAACTATCGGACGGCTTCAGCAAGCCTATGCCGTCGTTGGTCACGGCAGTGGGATATGCCGTGTCGCTCTATTGCCTGTCGCTGGCGCTGCGCGGCATCCCGACGGGCATCGCCTACGCCATCTGGTCCGGCGTCGGCATCGTTTTGATCTCCACAGTCGCATGGCTGTTCCAGGGGCAAAGGCTCGATGCAGCTGCTTTGGGCGGTCTGGCTCTGATTATCGCAGGCGTGGTGGTGATCAACGTCTTTTCAAAAGCCACGGTGCATTGACGCATAGCATCCAAATTCCGATGGCTGATCGGCGGATTTAACTCTCGCATCGTATGGACCGTTGCTCTAGCCTCTTCGGAAAATGACCGCCCACGTCGTCGAAGACGCGATGGGCCAGCGTGAATGGGGAGAGAATGTGGGCGTGAATCTGGGTCGATGGATCACCATCGCCGCGGCCTTAGCCGTATCTCTGATCGATGTGGCGCCCGGGCAGGCCCAGCAGTATCCCGATCGCAACGTCACCATGGTCGTGCCATTTCCGCCCGGCGGAACCACCGATATCGTCGCGCGTATCCTGACCGAACAGCTCAGCGCTGATCTGGGCAGGCAAGTGGTGGTCGAAAACCGTGGCGGTGCCTCGACATCGATCGGTGCCCAATACGTCGCCGCCGCGGACAAGGATGGCTATACGCTGCTGTTCGCGAGTGCCACGACGTTCACGACCAATCCGCATCTATTGGCGTCGATCAAGTACACGCTCGAAGACTTTGCGCCGGTTGCGATGGTGGTGAAAGTGCCGTTCGCGTTCGTCGTCAAGAAGGATTTTCCGGCTGCTGACGTGGCCGCGTTCCGCGCTTATGCGTTGGCCAATCCCGGCAAGGTGAATAACGCCACCAATGGGCCGGGTAGCACCGTGCATCTGATGGGCGAGGTGGTGGCACGCGGGCTCGGCGTGAAGCTGCAGCATGTGCATTATCGCGGCGCTGCGCCGGCCATGAACGACATGCTCGCCGGTGTCGTTGATAGCAATGTAGAAGCGCTTACCAATACGGTGCCGAACCACAAAGCGGGGACATATCGCGCGCTGGCCGTTTTGTCCGAGGAACGCTTGCCACAGATTCCGGAGGTCCCGAGCTTCAAGGAGCTCGGATACCCGGGCATCGTTGGTGCGACGTGGTTCGCTGTTTTCGCGCCGGCAGGAACACCTCAGGCCGTACTCGATAGACTGAGTGCCGCCATCACCCGGATCGTCAAGACATCCGACTTCGCCAAAAGGATGGAGCCGATTGGCAATCAGCCATGGCCGATGACGCCAAACGAGCTCGATGCGCATGTGAAGGGCGAGCGCGATCGCCTGGGCAAGATTATTCGTGAAGCGAACATCACGGTCGATTGACCGCTTAAATGAAGGAAGAGAGACATGAATGCAGCCGTGAGTGCACCTGCCGTCCAGATTGTGCGTTCGGTGCAGGAGCAGGTCAGCCCCGAAGAGTGGCAGTCCCGGGTCAACCTCGCCGCCTGTTATCGTCTGACCGCGATGTATGGCATGACCGAAATGATCGCCAACCATATCTCCTGCCGGGTGCCCGGAACAGAGGATCAGTTCCTGATCAATCCCTACGGCATGCTGTATGAGGAGATCGACGCGTCGAGCCTCGTCAAGATCGATCTCGACGGCAACACGCTGTTCAATGCGTCGGACTACAGCGTCAATGCCGCAGGGTTCGTGATCCACAGCGCCATTCATATGGCGCGGCATGATGTCGATTGCGTCGCGCATACGCATACGGTGGCCGGCATGGCCGTCTCGGCGATGGAATGCGGATTGCTGCCGGTGGCGCAGACCTGCATGCGCTTCCTCCATGTCGCCTATCATGATTTCGAGGGGATCGCCGACAATCCCGAGGAACGCGAACGGCTGATCGCGCATCTCGGCGATCACGAGGCGATGGTGCT
>SDZE01000515.1 GCA_004173095.1 Bradyrhizobiaceae bacterium | reverse complement strand
ACGCGCACACCGCGGCAGCCTCAATGGAAAACCGCGGCGAGAGCGTGCGCTCCAGCGCCAAGGATGTCAGTTCGAAAGCGATCAGCTTCGCCGAGCAGAATGTTGCGGCTTCAGAGCGAATATGTGCAGAACCAGATGAAGTCGCTGGCCGAGCAGGCGAGCGAAATGGGGCAGATCGTCAGTCGCGCGGCGATGGAGGCAGCGCAGCCTAAGGCGTGAGCAGTGAGCCCAACTTTTTCGTAGCCGTCACATTGGCTGGTACGAATTAGGGCAAATACGGTATTTCAGTACGACTATGAGTTGAGCGCGCTGTCTCCAGTATCAGGCAGCGCGCTTTTTTATGTCCGATATGCAGTATTGCATTGCAATATCCTATTGCATTGCACAATATCGCCATGATACTGCTTTAACTACGTTCAGACGCCGCCCAGATTTAAGGCGGCTGACGGTGTTTTCCGCTGATCTATTTGACCTCTGCACTATTGTTAATGCGATCCGCGGTCCCTGACTTCACCCATTGTTGTTTATACGAAGGATGCACGTTATGGCCGACCAGACCAATCCGTTCACGTCTTCCGTCATTCCGCTTCAGATGCCGGAACAGATGCGCGCCTTCGCCGAAAAGGGCGTCAACCAGGCTCGCGAAGGCTATGCCAAGCTCAAGGATGCGGCGGAAACCCACAACAGCACCATGGAAGCCGTGTTCACCACCGCGACCAAGGGCGCTGCCGAGGTCTCCACGACCCTGATCGACATTGCCAAGGCCAATGTGAATGCCAGCTTCGATTTCGCTCAGTCGCTGGTCGGCGTGAAGTCGCCGTCGCAGGCTCTCGAGCTGTGGTCGGGTTTCGCCAAGAGCCAGTTCGAAGCTTTCACCGGCCAGTCGAAGCAGCTCGCCGAGCTGAGCCAGAAGATTGCGGCTGAAACGGCTGAGCCGATCAAGACCGGCGCCAGCAAGTTGATGCAGCCCGCTGCCTAAGCGGATCGATCAACGATCATCGAAAAGCCCGGGCTCACAGCCCGGGCTTTTTTTGCATTTGAATCCCGCATCGCGGCTTGCCAAAGCAAAGCGTTGCACCTAGTTTCCCGCTTGTTCGGGCACCCCTTGCGGGCGGCCGTGAAGATGCAGTTGTAGCTCAGTTGGTTAGAGCGCCTGTTTGTGGAGCAGGAGGTCGCTGGTTCGAGGCCAGCCAACTGTACCAACGAAATCCCACCATCTCATTTCTCTCGATCGCACCGTCGATCGAAGGCCGCGATCGATCCAGGCGCTTGGCGCATGGAACTTCGGCATGGCGCCCCACGTTGGCTTTGCAACGGAGGAGTGCTCTATGAACGATATCGAGATCAGCGACACCGGGATTGCCGTCATGTGCGACATCGCCCGTGCCTCCGGCTTCGACCTCGACGCCAACAAGCAGGCGGTGGTCGATCACCTCATCGCGCAGGGTTTGATTGCGGAAACCGGCAAGCATGAGCCGGATCCCCGATACGAGGTCACGCAAAAGGGCCAGCGCGAGCTCGACGAACGTGGCGTCGGCGTGAACGAATCCTGATCATGATGTCGATGTCCGCTCGTCCGGCGGTCAGCCGTTCGGGCAGAGCGAGGCAATGATCCCGTCGCTGATTGCCTTGCTCCAGAGCGCGGTCCCGCTTTCGCTGAGATGGACGCCGTCGCTGGTGAAGCCGGCAGGCATCGGCGGTATGGCAATGACGGAGGCACCGACGCCCCGGGCAATTTCGGGAATTGCGGCGTTATACCCGTCGATTGTCTGTGCCTTCCGGGGGCCAACCTCTTTCCCGGTTTCTAGGCCGGTGATCGTTGCCAGTGCGAGTCGGGAGCTCATGGTCTTCAGCCCCGCGAGCAGGGCCTGATAGTTCCTCTTGTAAGTCTCGACGCTGTCCGCCGTGATCGCATCGTTCATGCCGAGCGAAACCACGATCAACGCTGCCTGCTTGCTGCCGAGCGCCTTTTTCAGCATGCCGTCGAGGCCGCTCGACGTGCTCGAGCCATCGATGCCGGCATTGACGACCGGACGGTTGCACAGCGTGCGCGGCAGCGGCGTCTGCCGTGCGATGCTGTCCCCCAGCACGATGATCGGATCTTTCGCATCCTTGAGCGCCGACTTGATCAGCAGCGGGCGTGGCGGTGTGGCGGTCTCGCCCTTCGGCCAGACCAGCCAGACGCACAGCAGCAGCGAGGCAATGATACCGATGCGAACGCCGTTCATGCCGTCACTGCCGTTGCGGTGGGTCGTGCGATCATCGTCCCCGGAGCTTTTTCGAGAGAAGCGTGGGCCTGCAGAGACTACATGTGCGCAGGGAAGACAAGCCCATCCGCTGCGATCACTCCGCGCAGGCACTGGTCGCTTGCCAAACCCAAGCCGCTCGCCGACACTTCGGGTTGAATAACCGGGGAGGATGCAATGGCAGAACGAGCGAGAGTTGCACTGTTCGTGGTGATCCTGATGGCCAGCGCCGGTGCGGCGCAGGCTCAAACCTATACGGCCGATCAACAGGCGCTTTGCACAGGCGATGCTATGCGTCTGTGTAGCTCGGCCATTCCCGATGTCGTTCGCATCACGGCCTGCATGATGCGTTCCCGCGCCCAGCTCAGTCCCGGCTGCGCGCAATTCTTCCGTCCGGTTCGCTCGCAATCCGCTAAGGCGCGCAAGCCCATAGTGAAGCCGCGTCCGTCGATGGCGTCAAATAGTCCCGGTTGAGGCGATACCTCCACTTGTACATCGCCCGCAAGGCCAATGAACCCGAAGCGAGCTGGCACGTTGGGACCTTTACGCGCCGCATTCCTGGCGTGGAGGACAGCGTTTGAATAACACCGGTATCGATTACAAAGCCGAGATCGAGCGGCATTTCGTCTGGTTTGAGGGCAAGCTTCCGGCGAGGCCGGCGCGTTTCGTCAATTGGCTGCGCAAGCCGTCGTCGCGCCTGGTGCGCTTTCCGCTCGCCATCCTTCTCATCATCGGGGGTATTTTCAG
>SDZE01000572.1 GCA_004173095.1 Bradyrhizobiaceae bacterium | reverse complement strand
GCCAGCGCGTGCTCGACGATATCCGCGCGCTCGAAGGCACCATCCGCGCCCGCCTGCTTTACGAATACAAGGACTGAGCAAAGCTTGCGTCTCAGGCCTGGCGAAGCCGGGTCAGCGTTCCCGTCCGCTGGTGGTCTGGCTCGGCCCGGTGGCGGTAGCCGGCGTGATACTGGAGCTGACCGGCGCCTGAGCCGTGCATTACCCGCACATCTCCACCCATCCGCTAGAGAACACGCGGATGCTCCGCGGACGCCTGCTACAGGTGTTGATGCTGAACCAGAACTATCATCTGGTGCATCACCTGTGGCCGCGCATTCCGTGGTTCCGCTATGGCCAGGCGGCTGCTGCCGCGGAGCAGGCGGTGCAGGCGCATCGTGATCGTTCTGACGACGGTGATCAGCCGGCAATCCACGGCAGGGCCTCGGCGACGACGCCGAGAACCAGCAACATTCCGTAGATGGCGACGCATAAGGATTCCAGCTTGCCACGCATCGGACACTCCTATGATCTGCCGCCAGCATGCCGATTTATGGTTATTGCGAGGTTAATGGGCCTGCAGACATTGGACTTGATGGCATAGGTGGCGCGCGCATCGGTGTGGATTTTGCGGTCGTCGCGGCGCGGAAATCAGGGTAAGTGAGCCTGCCGGCTTGTATTTCGAAGGAGCGTGCGGCCGGCCTGAATTGCAGTTCCGATGCCGTCGCACACCAGTTACTCTGATGGATCAATGAGCGTTTTCAAAAGCATGCAATTCTCCGTCGCCCCGATGATGGACTGGACCGATCGTCACTGCCGCGTGTTCCATCGGCTGCTGACGCGGCGGGCGTTGCTTTATACGGAGATGGTGACAACGCCGGCGATCCTGCATGGCGATCGGCAGCGGCTGCTCGGGTTTGACGCCAGCGAGCATCCGGTCGCGCTGCAACTGGGCGGATCGGATCCGGCACAACTCGCGGAAGCCGCGCGGATCGGTGCAGGGTTCGGCTATGACGAAATCAACATCAATGTCGGTTGTCCGTCGGACCGTGTGAAGGAAGGCCGCTTCGGCGCATGCCTGATGGCGGAGCCCGATCTGGTCGCGCGGTGTGTCGCGGCGATGAAGGCTGCGGTCGATGTGCCGGTGACGGTGAAGTGCCGCATCGGCGTCGATGATCAGGATCCCGAACTCGCACTCGATGCGCTGGCCAAAGCGGTGGTTGCCGCTGGTGCCGATGCGTTGATCGTGCATGCGCGCAAGGCGTGGCTGAACGGTCTGTCGCCCAAGGAAAACCGCACCGTGCCGCCGCTGGATTACGATCGCGTCTATCGGCTGAAGGCAGCGATGCCGCAGGTGCCGATCGCCATCAATGGCGGTATTGCCGGCGTCAGCGAGGCCAAGGCGCATCTCGCGCATGTTGACGGTGCCATGCTCGGCCGCGCCGCCTATCAGGAGCCCTGGCGCCTGCTCGCGGTCGATCCCGAAATCTTCGGCGAGCCGGCGCAGCACACGACGATGAAAGATGCGCTAGAAGCGATGATGCCCTATATCGCCGATCAACTCGCGCAGGGCACGCGGCTGCATTCGATCACGCGGCATTTCGTCGGTGCGTTTCATGCCGTGCGCGGTGCGCGCGCATTTCGGCGGCATCTTGCAGAACATGGTGTGCAGCATGGGGCCGGTATCGATGTGCTGCGCGATGCGATTGCGCTGGTGGAAGACGAGCCGGCGGTGTCGGAGGCGGCCTAAGTTTTAAGGATAGCCACGCAGCTTGAGTTTGTCGGCGCGCACTTCCCAGCTTTCCAGCCGATCCAGAAAGCTCATGCCCAGGAGATTGGTCTTCATCGCGCCGCGCGGCGCGACGAGGGCCGGCACCGAGCGCTCGGTCAGTTTACCGACGGCGACGCGGTCCAGCGACAGCCGCGCCGCTTTGGTGCGGCCCGAGACGGTCTCGACATCGACATTGTAGGCGAGCAATTCGACCGGAAGACCAATCGCCTTGGCGGTCTCGTAGGACAGCATCACAGACGTGGCGCCGGTATCGATGATCATCGGCGTGTCGATGCCGTTGATGGACACCTGCAAGGCGAATTCACCGCCATTGCCGCGCGGGATGTCGACGATGCGCGGCATCGGTGGCATCTGCTTGCGCAGGATCTCGGTGACGAGCGTGCTGGCCTTGGTGATCTGTGCGGGATCGCCGTAAGCCAGCGCTGCGCCCGCGGTGGCGACGATCACGAGGACCAGCAGCACCACGCGCGTCATGCGGCGCCCCCGGTCGCGATATCGATCAGCTGGTGGCGGTCCGCGGCTTGCTGGCAAAGCTCGAGGGCGGCGCGAAGCCGGCCTCCGTCATGCGCGTCTCGAGCGCGGCCATGATGCTCTGGCGTTCCGCGCTCTCCATGCGGCCCCAGCGCGCGATCTCCGGCAGCGTCCGTCCGCATCCGAGGCAGAGCTTGGCTTTGGGATCGATGACACAGATGGCGATGCACGGCGTTTCTTTGTTCATCCAGGGATATGAGGCAGTTCGGCGCGGTTGCGCAAGATGCTCGATTAAAGCCCGGTTCCTGCGTTCATGATCGGCTTGTTGCGCGGTCGCCGCTTCTCGTCGGTGATCTCGTATTGCGGCTGCAGCGGCGGCGCGTCGTCGGTGACCGGCGCCAGCGCCGACATCACGCGCTCCGGCGGGAAGGTGACGATCACCTCGGTCCCGATGCGCAGTTTCGATTTCAGCGTGAAGGTGCCGCCATGCATGTCGATCAGGCTCTTGGCGATGGGCAGACCGAGGCCGGCGCCTTGCTCGGCGGACTTGATCGAGTTGGAGCCCTGGCCGAACGACGCCAGCACGATCGGGATCTCGTCCTCGGCGATGCCCGATCCGGTGTCCTTGCAGCTCAGATACTGGCCGCCCGATGCGGTCCAGCCCACCTTGAGCCAGATCTCACCGCCTTGCGGCGTGAACTTGATGGCGTTGGAGAGCAGATTGAGCACGATCTGCCGGCAGGCGCGCTCGTCGCCCCA
>SDZE01000476.1 GCA_004173095.1 Bradyrhizobiaceae bacterium | reverse complement strand
CGTCACCTCGGCACCGGCATAGGGATCGTCGGAGAGATCCTTCACGGTCTGACCGACGCCGTTGCGGGTCCGCGCATTGGGCAGCACCAGCGCGAAGGATGGCGGATCGAACAGCGGCCGCGGTTTGGCGGCCTTGTCATCGCCGGGTCTGACAGCGAATTGCGCATGCGCTTCGGTGACGCCGTAATCGTCGTCGAGTTTGTAAGCGAGCAGCAGCGAGCCCTTGGCCTGGCGCTCCGGGTCCTTGGCGAGGGAAATGGTCGGCGCACGGTCGCCCGTCGCCGCAAATGTCCACACCGGCTGGCCTTTGGGCGAGCGCACCTGGGCGGTGCCATCGCCGCTGATGCTGTAGTGCTTCTCGTTGGTGCCCGCCGGCGCGTCACCTGCCGGCGCCGTTTCCGTCAGCCCGCCGGTGAGCGCGACATCGAGCGCGCCGCCGCTGGAGCGCACGATCAGCGTCGAGCCCGACGGCACCGCCATTGCGCCGGCGTCGGCCGAATTCGCATCCTTGTTGGCCGCAGAAAGAATGATCGGCGGCTTGGCCGTATAGGACGGTGGATTGACCCAGGCATCGACGCGGACATTGGACGGCGCGATCACGCCGTTCCAGTCGAACGCCGCCATGATGCGGGTGCCGCGCTCGCCCGACGCGGCGAACCATGTGGCGACCAGCAGCACCAGCACCAGCGCACGCAGCGCCCATGGATCATGGCGCGGCAGACGCGGTGACGGCAGGCCGGCGCGAATACGCTTCAGCGAGGCCAGTGTCCGTTCGCGCTGCACCAGCCATAATGCGCGGGCAAGCGGATCCTGCGACGACAGCGTGTCGGTGAGCGCGGTCGCTGGACGGTGGCGGATGCCCGAACCATGGTCGAGCCGCGCCAGGCCTTCCTCGCGCGACGGCCAGCGAAAGCGGATGAAGGGATACAGCGTTGCGATCAACGCGATGACGAACAGCGCCAGGGCGATGGTACGCGGGATCGGCGACAGCATCAGCCACAGACCGGCCCAGGACGCGACCAGAAACAGCCCGACGACCGAAAGCACACGCGCGAGCGAAGGCCATGCCCGCTCCCAGCCGATCGACCAGCGCGCACGCTGCAGCGCCTGCGCGAGCTGATGCTGCGCAGCTGTGGTGGCGTCGGGTGGGGTCTCCGGGCGGACGGGTGGCGTGGCGCTCAACGACGATCTCCGCGGTTTATGAAACACACCCTAGCACGGCGGCGGCAATGAGGCATCGCCCATGGGGCGGGAAGTCACATGCAAGGGCGAGGCCGGAGGAACGGGGAACCGGCGGAGGGAGTCACGTTAGCGTGAGATGCACAGAACTGGGAGCGGTTGAGCGCAGCAGCTCGTGGCCTCCCTCCCCCAAGCGAAGCGCAGCGGGGAGGGTCGGCCGATAGGCCGGGGTGGGGTCTCTCCCCACGTGACATCAGAGTTTGTGGGAGCACCCCACCCGTCTCGATGCTCGCTGAACGCTCGCCTCGATCCACCCTCCCCGCTGCGCGGCTGCGCCGCTTGAGGGAGGGAAAAGATCACAGCCAGGGCGCGGGCTTGTCCATCGCGATGAGGTCTTCGACCTCGATGCGCGGCCGCACCACCGCATATTGATCGTCCTTCACCAGCACTTCCGGTACCAGCGCGCGGGTGTTGTAGGTGCAGGCCTGGACCGCGCCATAGGCGCCGGCGGTCATGATGGCGATGAGATCGCCGGATTTCAGCGCGGGCAGCTTGCGATCCAGCGCCAGATAGTCGCCGGTCTCGCAGACCGGCCCGACCACATCGACGGCCGCGAGCTCGGCATCCGGCGCCACTTCTGCCACCGGCAGGATCTCGTGATAGGCCTCGTACAAAGTCGGGCGGATCAGGTCGTTCATCGCGGCATCGATGATCACGAAGGTCTTGCCGTCGCCATGCTTCACATGGATGACGCGCGCGACCAGAATGCCGGCATTGCCGACGATCATGCGGCCCGGCTCGAACATCAGCGTGGCGCCGAGATTATGCGTGACGCGCTTGACCATCGCCGCATAGGCCGAAGGCTCCGGCGGCACGGCGCGGTCCTCGTAATAGGGAATGCCGAGACCACCGCCGAAATCGACGTGGTCGATGGTGTGGCCATCGCTGCGCAGCACGGTGACGAAATCGGCGAGAATGCGGAACGCCTGCTCCATCGGCGCGAGATCGGTGATCTGGCTGCCGATATGCATATCGACGCCCGCGATCCTGATGCCCGGCAGTTTTGCGGCGCGCGCGTAAACGTCGCGCGCCTTGCTGATGGGAATGCCGAACTTGTTTTCCGATTTGCCCGTCGAGATTTTGGCATGGGTGCCGGAATCGACGTCCGGATTGACGCGGATCGAAATGCGCGCGGTGCGGCCCATCTCGGTCGCGAGTTGCGACAACAGGTCGAGCTCGGGCTCGGACTCGATGTTGAGGCAGAGGATGTCTTCGTCGAGCGCGAGGCGCAGCTCGGCTTCGGTCTTGCCGACGCCCGAAAACACGATCTTGCTGGCGGGAATGCCGGCCGCCCGAGCGCGCTTCAACTCGCCGCCGGAGACGACATCGGCACCGGCGCCGAGCCTGGCCAGCGTCCGCAGCACGGACTGATTGGAATTCGCCTTCATGGCGTAGCAGACCAGCGCCTTGGTGTCGGCGAAAGCGTCCGCGAACACGCGGTAGTGCCGCTCCAGCGTGGCGGTGGAATAACAATAGAACGGGGTGCCGACGGCGGCCGCCATCTCGGCAATGCTGACGCCTTCGGCGTGCAGTACGCCGTTCTGGTAGTCAAAATGGCGCATGGCGGCTTAGTCCAGCAGCGGGTCGAGGACAAACGAGCGCTTGCGGCCGCGTGCGGCCTGCACGTCGTCCGGCTGATTGGACGAGGTCAGCGCGCTTCCCTTGTTCGCGGCGGAATTCATATCGGGATCATTGGCAGGTGCCGCAGTGCCCATCGGCGTTGCCGCAGCCTGCGGCGGCAGATCGAGGCCGCCTTTGCGGCC
>SDZE01000525.1 GCA_004173095.1 Bradyrhizobiaceae bacterium | reverse complement strand
GCGCGAAGATGCTTGAGGCGTCGCGCGCGCTGACGTACGACACGTGAAACGATATTGAAGGGTGGGTCCGATGTCCAACACCGAAAAACCGTTCGTGGCGCAGCACAGCATTCCGCAAGGTGTCACGGCGACGCGATGGTGGTGGGTGCGTCATGCGCCGGTGCGCAATGACGGCGGCAACATCTATGGCCAGAAGGACATGGATTGCGATTGCAGCGACCGCGTGGTGTTCAATGCGGTCAGCAAGATCCTGCCACGCAATGCGGTGTGGGTGTCGAGCAATCTGAAGCGCACGCATCAGACCGCCGCCGCGATCTGGGAGGCCGGTTTTCCGAAACCCGATGCGATGCCGCATGAAGCGGAATTCGCGGAACAGCACCTCGGCGACTGGCAAGGCATGAATCGCGCAGCCTTCTTCGCTAATCTGCCCGTCAATGTCGCCAGTCACTGGTTCGCGCCGATCGACGAGCCGGCGCCGAATGGCGAAAGCTTCATGGATCTCTACCACCGCGTTCGGCGCGGCATCGATCGCATCACGGCCGAACATGCGGGCAGGGACATCGTCGCCGTCGCCCATGGCGGCACTATCAAGGCAGCGATCGGCCTGGCGCTCAACGACCAGCCGGACCGCGGCCTCGCTTTCACCATCGATAATTGCTCGGTGACGCGGCTCGATCACCTCGCCAGCGACGGCCGCAACGGCTGGCGCATTCCGATGGTCAATCAGCAGCCCTGGATCGCCGACCCCTCGCACGCCGCGATGCATCAGCCGGCCGGACCCGAAGTCGCAGCGTCGGCGACGAAGCTGGCTTAGCCGTCATTGCGAGCGCAGCGAAGCAATCCAGAGCTACAAGCGAAGGCTGGATTGCTTCGTCGCAAGTGCTCCTCGCAATGACGACCTCAGATTCCAACAACAAAACCACAGGGAGAAACATCATGACGCTCTTCGATATGACCGGCAAAGTCGCTGTCATCACCGGCTCCACCCGCGGCATCGGACGGGCCATTGCCGAGCGGATGGCGGAGCATGGCGCCAAGGTGGTGATCTCGTCGCGCAAGCAGGATGTCTGCGACGAGGTGGCGCGGGAAGTGAACGAGAAATTCGGCAAGGGCACGGCGGTGGCGATCGCCGCCAACATCTCCAGCAAGGAAAATCTGCAGAACCTCGTCGACGAGAGCAAGAAGGCGTTCGGCAAGATCGATGTGCTGGTCTGCAACGCCGCGTCGAATCCGTATTACGGGCCGCTGGCCGGCATCTCCGACGACCAGTTCAACAAGATTCTCTCCAACAACATCGTCGCCAACAACTGGCTGATCTCGATGGTGGTGCCGGAGATGATCGAGCGCAAAGATGGCTCGGTGATCATCGTCTCATCGATCGGCGGCTTGAAAGGCTCGACCACCATCGGCGCCTATTGCGTCTCGAAGGCGGCCGACATGCAGCTGGCGCGCAATCTCGCCTGCGAATACGGCCCGCACAATATCCGTGTGAACTGCATCGCGCCCGGCCTGATCAAGACCGATTTCGCCAAGGCGCTGTGGGACGATCCGGACACGCTGAAGCGCTCCACCGCGCGCTCGCCGCTGCTGCGCATCGGTATCCCCGACGAAATCGCCGGCGCCGCGGTGTTCATGGGATCGGCGGCGGGGAATTTCATGACCGGGCAGACGGTGGTGATCGACGGTGGCGCGACGATCAGCTGAGCTAGCTGTCATTCCGGGGCGCGCTCTTGCGCGAACCCGGAATCTCAGAGTGCTTGGCTATGCGGAGACGCCATCCCGAGGTCCCGGGTTCGCGCAAGGGCGCGCCCCGGGACGACGGAGAGTGGGGCTACTCCACCGCCGCATAGACCAGACTCCGGATCAGCGTGCGGAAATACTCCCGCTGGCCGGGGCCCTGCGACATGAAGACGGTGAGCAGCTCTTCCTTCGGATCGATCCAGAAGAACGTGCCGGCGACGCCGCTCCAGAAAAACTGGCCGGTCGATCCCGCATAGGGCGCCAGTCCGTCATCGGTGCGGACAGCGAAGCCGAGGCCGAAGCCGTGGCCGGGCGGCACCAGATGGGTTTCCAGCTTCACATCGGGCGTCAGATGGTTCGACGCCATGAAATGCAGCGTGCGGCTGCCGATCACGCGTGCGCCGTCGAGCGTGCCGCCATTGAGCAGCATCTGGCAGAACCGCGCATAGTCCATCGTCGTCGAGACGAGACCGCCACCGCCGGATTGCATCTTCGGATTTTCCAGCGGATCGAACAGCGCCACCTTGTCGCCGGTCCAGGGATCGGTGGGGAAGGGATGCGCGATGCGGGCCTTGTTCTCGGCTGCGGTGTGGAAGCCGGTTTCTGCCATCTGCAGCGGCGCGAGAATGTTGTCGGTGAGATAGCTGCCGAGCGACTTGCCCGACACCACCTCGATGACGCGGCCAAGAATGTCAGTGGAGCGGCTGTAGTTCCATTCGGCTCCGGGCTGGCAGATCAGCGGCAGGCCGGCGACTATCTTCGCATGCTCCTCATTGGTGATGTCGCGGCTGCGCAGATTCGACTTCTGGTACAGCCGCTGCACCATGCCGTTGCCGGTGATCTCGTAAGAGAGACCCGAGGTGTGGCGCAGCAGGTCCTGGATCGTGATCGGCCGGACCGGCAGCGCCAGCTCCAGTGCGCCGTTGCGCTCGACGCCCACCTTGGTGTCGGCGAATGCCGGGATGTATTTGGCGAGCGGGTCCATCAGGAGGATATGCCCATCCTCGACCAGCTGCATGATGCCCAGCGAGACGATCGGCTTGGTCATGGAGAAGATGCGAAACAGGCTGTCGCGGGTCATCGCCGCCTGGCTGTCCGGCGCCTGGCGGCCGAAGGCCTCGAAATAGCCGATCTGGCCGCGGCGGGCGATCAGGGCGGTGACGCCGGGGACGGTGCCCTTGTCAATCTCGCGCTTGAAGGCGTCGGAGATCTTCTGCAGGCGGTGCGATGATAGGCCCAGGGCTTCCGGGCGGCCCTCGGGGAGGGCGGGGGTC
>SDZE01000243.1 GCA_004173095.1 Bradyrhizobiaceae bacterium | reverse complement strand
TGCGGAACGCCCTCGCATTCCATCTCGACCTTGATGCGCACATCGGTGAAGCCGACCGGCTTTTCGCTGATGTCGCCGGTGCCCCAGACGGCGGTGATGTTGAGGTCGCCTTCGAGCTGCAGTTCGAGCTTGTTGACTGTCCAGCCGCGATGCACCGCATTGGCGTGCAGGCCGACGGCGATGCACGAGCCGAGTGCCGCCAGCGACGCTTCGGAGGGATTGGGCGCGGTGTCGTCGCCGAGCAGCGCCGGCGGCTCATCGACGATGTAAGGCGGCAGGTTGCGGATATAGTTGGCGTGGCGGAACTTGCCTTCGGCGACCGTTTTGCATTTGAGCGTCTTGATGACGTTCGGATTGGCCTTGCCATTGGCGATCAGCTGTTCGAGCCCGCCTTTGTCGATCGGTGCGAGGCAACCGGTCAAAGCGGTCTTGGCGGCAACAGCGGTCATGGACGTCTCCCTTGATAAAAGTACAGAACGGTCTGTAGCTTTGCACGATGTGTGCCAGATCATCCGCGAGAGGCCGGCGCAATGATTTCAAGGGGTTGCATCGGCGGCGCCAAAGCGGGCGCGCCCAGATATCGAGCAGCTCTGCCGATTCGGCCGCCAATCGCTCGAATCTTGATCAGAACCGGCGGGCTTGGCTTGCAGTCATACCGGCGCATGTCATATTGACGCGGCATGACCGATCCCAAGCCGCAGGACGCTGACAAGACCACGCCGCGCGACCGGTTGATGGACGCTGCGACAAAGTTGTTCTGCCAGAACGGCATCAATGCCACAGGGATCGACGCGATCGTGGCAGAGGCCGGGACGGCCAAGACGACGCTCTACAAAATCTTCAAATCAAAGGGAGATCTGGTCGAGGCCGTGCTCGAGACCGAGGGCCGGAGCTGGCGCGCGTGGTTTCTGGCCGCCATCGAGGCGCCGCCGACGCCGCGCGAAAAGCTCGATGCGATCTTCCCTGCCTTGCGGAGATGGTTCGGCGAGTCCGACTATACGGGCTGTGTCTTCATCAATGCGGTCGGCGAGCACCCCAAGGACGAAACCCGGCTGCGTGATCTCACGATCCAGCATAAGACATTCATTCTCAAGCACATAGGCCAGCTTGCCGGCGCGGCAGGCGCGGCCCGTCCGGACGCCTTGGCGCATCAGCTCGGGCTGCTGATGGACGGCGCCATCGTCGCCGCCATGGTGACGCGGGACCCCGGCGTTGCCGATGCCGCCGGCCAGGCCGCCACCGCACTGCTCGACAGTGCTTGCGGGCCAGCAAAGCCGAAGCGCAAGAGAACGGTCGTTCTTCAGGGCGGCGCCGCTGCGCTGGCAAAAGAAGACCTTAGTGTCGTCGAATAGTTGGTATTTTGTAGCGTCATCCGCCGGCGCAAAGGATTGACGAAGTGTTCAGTCCTTTGTGTTTTTAAGGCGCACTTTCGAGCGAATTAGGTTAGAAGGTCGCCGCAGAAGGGTCGGCCCTATTAGAGCCAATCCTCGCCCGAAATTCCGCGCGACTAGAAAAATTCAGGACGTCAAAATGTCTCGCCAGGACGCGAACGCCGCCTTTGCCCTGTCATCGTTTCTGCAGGGCGCTAACGCCACTTATATCGACGATCTCTACGCCCGCTTCGAAAAGGATCCCTCCTCGGTCGATCCCGAGTGGCAGGAATTCTTCAAGAGCCTGAAAGACGCTCCCGCCGATGTGCAGCAGAATGCCGCCGGGCCGTCTTGGGAGAAGGCCAACTGGCCGGTCACCCCGAACGACGATCTGACCCACGCGCTGGACGGCAACTGGGCCAAGGTCGAGAAGGCCGTCGGCGCCAAGCTTGCTGCCAAGGCGGAGAAGGGCGAGCAGGTTCCGGTCGGCGACCTGATCCAGGCCACGCGCGATTCGGTCCGCGCCTTGATGCTGATCCGCGCCTACCGCATGCGCGGCCACTTCCACGCAAATCTGGATCCGCTTGGCATCGAAGGCCAGAAGAACCACGAAGAGCTCGATCCGAAATCCTACGGCTTCACCGAAGCCGATTACGACCGCAAGATCTTCCTCGATAACGTCATCGGCCTCGAATACGGCACGCTGCGCGAGATCACCGCGATCCTGCAGCGAACCTATTGCCAGACCCTCGGCGTCGAATTCATGCACATCTCGAACGGTGCGCAGAAGGCCTGGATTCAGGAACGCATCGAAGGTCCGGACAAGGAAATCTCGTTCACCCCGGAAGGCCGCCGCGCCATCCTGATGAAGCTGGTCGAGGCGGACGGCTTCGAGAAATTCTGCGACGTCAAGTTCACCGGCACCAAGCGCTTCGGCCTCGACGGTGGTGAATCGCTGATCCCTGCGCTCGAACAGATCATCAAGCGCGGTGGCAGCCTTGGCGTGAAGGAAATCGTCGTCGGCATGCCGCATCGCGGCCGTCTCAACGTGCTCACCCAGGTGATGGGCAAGCCGCATCGCGCGCTGTTCCACGAGTTCAAGGGCGGCTCGGCCAATCCCGACGAAGTCGAAGGCTCGGGCGACGTCAAGTATCACCTCGGCGCGTCGTCGGACCGCGAGTTCGACCAGAACAAGATCCATCTGTCGCTGACCGCCAACCCGTCGCATCTCGAGATCGTCGATCCCGTCGTGCTCGGCAAGGTCCGCGCCAAGCAGGATCAGCATGGCGATCCGCCGGAAGAGCGCATCTCGGTGCTGCCGCTCCTGATGCATGGCGACGCGGCATTCGCCGGCCAGGGTGTTGTCGCGGAATGTTTCGCGCTGAGCGACCTGAAGGGATACCGCACCGGCGGTTCGATCCACTTCATCGTCAACAACCAGATCGGTTTCACCACCTATCCGCGCTATTCGCGTTCCTCGCCCTATCCGTCTGATGTGGCGAAGATGATCGACGCGCCGATCTTCCATGTGAACGGCGACGATCCGGAAGCCGTGGTGTTCGCGGCCAAGATCGCCATCGAGTACCGGCAGAAATTCCACAAGCCTGTCGTCATCGACATGTTCTGCTATCGCCGCCATGGCCATAACGAAGGCGACGAGCCGGCGTTCACC
>SDZE01000314.1 GCA_004173095.1 Bradyrhizobiaceae bacterium | reverse complement strand
CAGCAGCCGTTTGAAGGTCAGCATTTCGCCAAACACCGAGGCGGTCTCGGCCAGTGTCAGCGGCGTCGGCGCCATCAGCGCTCCGTTTTTGGCCGCCAGTACCTGATGCACGCCGTGACCGAGCTCGTGCGCGAGCGTCATCACGTCGCGCGGCTTGCCCTGATAGTTGAGCAGCACATAGGGATGCGCCGACGGCGTGGTCGGATGCGAAAACGCGCCCGGTGCTTTGCCCGGCCGCACCGGCGCATCGATCCAGCGATCGGTGAAGAAGCGTTTGGCGATGCCCGCCATGTCCGGCGAGAACGCGCCGTAGGCCGTCAGCACCATCTCCTGGGCGTCGGCCCACGGGATCGATCCTGTGGCGGCGAAGGGCAGCGGCGCGTTGCGGTCCCAATGCGCCAGAGTCTTCTTGCCGAACCAGCGCGCCTTCAATTGATAGTAGCGATGCGACAGCCGCGGATAGGCCGCGCGCACCGACGCCACCAGCGCGTCGACCACTTCGCGCTCGACTCGGTTGTTGAGATGGCGCGAGTCCGCGACGTCCTGGAAACCGCGCCAGCGGTCGGCGATCTCCTTGTCCTTGGCCAGCGTGTTGGTGATCAGCGCGAAGGTGCGCTCATTGGCCTTGAAGGTCTTCGCCAAGGCCTGCGCCGCGGCCTTGCGCTTCTCCGGCGCGCGGTCCTGCAGCAATGTCAGCGTCGGCTCGATGGCCAGCTCCTTGCCGCCGATCTTGAAGCGCAATCCGGCAATGGTCTGGTCGAACAGCCGGTTGAACGCGCCGTAGCCAGTCTGGGATTTTTCGTGAAACAACTGCTCGACGCGATCTTCGAGCTGGTACGGCTTGTCCTTGCGGCTATCCTCGATCCACGGCCGGAAATGGCCGAGCTCGGGGGTCGCCATCGCCTGCTCCATCACCGCATCATCGATGCGGTTGAGCTCCAGCGCGAAGAACAACAGATGCACCGACGCGGCGGTGATGCGCTCGGAGACGTCGCCATAGAATTTCGAGATCGCGGGATCGACGGTGTTTCCGGCATGGATCAGCCCGGCATAAGAGGTGATGCGACCGGCCAGATCGTCGATCGCCTCATAGCTGCGGATGACGTCCGCGAGCCAGACGCCGCCATTCGGCTTTGCTGTTTCTTCTGCCAATTTGCCTTTATAGGCTGCCTCGAAGGCTGCGCAGTCGGCATCGATCTTGTCGAGATCGTGTGCAATCTCCGGAGCTTCGATCGAGGCGTAGAGATCAGCCAGATTCCATTCCGGCAAATTGCCGGCCGTCGATTTCGCGGCAGGCTTGCGGGTAGCCTTGCGCACCGTCTTCTTCACGGCGGCCGCATTGGTAGCCGGCTTTGTAGCCGGCTTGGCTGCGGTCTTGACGGACATGGCGGCAGGTTTGCGGGCAGATGTGGATTTCGACATGGAAACTTTCGGCTAGATGCAGCAGTCAGACATAGGCGGCCAGTTGCGGAGCGATGTGCACCAGCAGTTCCTCGCCCTCGAGCAAGATCGGCTCGACCCTGTCATGGATCATATGGCGAATCGCACACCACACCATGACAACCCGCGCCACAAGCGGCCATCGCGTCCTTCGCAACGCGCGCTGGGCATGCATGGCGACGAGTTGCAGGCTGCCGTGCTCGAACAGCAGAGTGCCCTCGCCGTCCTCCAATACGTAGAGCCTGCCAATTCGCGACACGCACAAAGTGCAGGCCTGGTCGGGCCCCAGCAGATAGAACTGCGCGTCCCCCTGGTCGGTGAGACCGGCCTCCCAGCCTTGCCCGCGGGGGCCGGCATCGAGCGCCTCGGCGAGGATGCGAAGCTCGGTCTCCGTCCAGCGCCCGCTCTGCGATTCGCGAAATGCAATGACGTTCATTCGGCGGCTCCGAATAGCAGCCGGTGTAATTCCGGCTCGTAATAGACCAGCAGATGCTTCGTGAATGCCGCCGGATCGAGTTTCAGCGCGCGCGCCCAAGCTTCCATCGTATCGGTCGGCACTCGGCTGAAGCCGTTCTCAACCTGGGATATGAACGTGTAGTATTTGAGACCGAGCTGTGCCGCGAGATCGACCTGCGAAAGCCCCACGTCGGTTCGCCGCGCTTTCAGCCAATGACCCGCATCTTTTCGCAGCGCACGCGTTTCGGACGCCGGCTTGACGGGCTCGCCCCGGTCCGAAGCACCTTGATCTTTCTCAAGTTTCATGTTTACGAAACTACTCAGATTGAAACGCTCGATTGAGCGACTAGTGTTAACACGGTTGAGTGCCCACGGACATGTCGTCAGGCACCGAGATGGTCATGGCGTTTTCCCATCGCAGCCTCACCGATCGCAAGACTGCGCCCTTGACCCCGGGCGGGGTCAAGGAGCTGTTCGCCGCAAGCCTGCTGCTGGCGCTGGCCGCCGCCCTCGCCTTGCGCGCTTTTGTCTCGCTCGACGCACTGGCGCCTATTGTCGCAACTTTGCTATTCGCATTCGCAGCATCGATCGCAGGTGGGGCGCTGGTTCCGCGCAATCGCAACCGCCGCGCTGCCTGGCTCGATGTCGCCGGCGTCCTGACCTTTGTCGGCGTCGGAATTTCGATCGTGATCGATCCGGACCAGATGGTCCGCCTGATCACTCCATCGGATCAACCTGACTAACCATTGGATTAACCGCGGGAATGTCCCCGCATTGAAGCAAACGTCCGGGACCGGGCCCCTCTGGCAGCTTGCAAAAGCTGTGATGTCGGATCGGACGTTCATACAGAGAGGCCCGAATGTCAGAGCTGTTTACGCCAGAAGCCCTATCCGCATTGCTCCAGGTCATCATGATCGACCTGGTTCTCGCCGGTGACAACGCCATCGTCATCGGTCTCGCCGCCGCCGGCCTGCCCAAGGATCAGCGCGCCAAGGCGATCCTGGTCGGCATTGTCGCCGCCACCCTTCTCCGCATCGGTTTCGCCAGCATCACCGTCCAGTTGCTGCAGATCATCGGTCTTCTGCTCGCCGGCGGTCTCCTGCTGCTGTGGGTCTGCTGGAAGATGTGGAGCGAACTGCGCTCCGGCCACGAGCACGATCTCGACGAAATCGAGAAGATGAACGCCGACGACAGCGCACCGCGCAAAACGATGGGTCAGGCGATCTGGCAGATCACCCTTGCCGACGTCTCGATGTCGCTCGACAACGTGCTGGCCGTCGCCGGTGCCGCCCGCGAACACCCCACCATCCTGATCTTCGGCCTGGTGCTGTCGATCGCCTTGATGGGCCTCGCTGCCAGCTTCATCGCCAAGCTGCTGCAGAAGCACCGCTGGATCGCCTATGTCGGCCTCGTCATCATTCTCTACGTGGCAGGCGACATGATCTATCGCGGCGCCGTCGAGGTATGGCCGCACGCGGCGACTTATCTGCAGAAGAGCTGAGTTGACGTGGCGGGCACGAATCGCGTGCCCGCCACACGGGTATTATCAAAGCGTTAAACTCTGCCCTCCATCGTGGCTCAATTCGGGACACCTCGACCAGGTGCCCGTCTGGAGTCTCCATGGCCGAACGAATCCTGATTGCTGACGACGACGCGGTCCAGCGCCGCCTCGTCGAGAACATGGTGCAGCGCTGCGGCTATGAAGCCGTGGTGGTCGAGAATGGCGAGGACGCCGTCTCACGCCTGATCGACCCGGATGCACCGGCCATCGATGCCCTGCTGCTCGATCTGATGATGCCCGGCCTCGATGGCATGGGCGTACTGGCGCGGATCCGCGATGCCGGCCTGAACATTCCCGTCATCGTCCAGACCGCCCATGGCGGCATCGACAATGTCGTCTCGGCGATGCGCGCCGGTGCCCATGATTTCGTCGTCAAGCCCGTCAGCGCCGAGCGTTTGCAGGTGTCCCTGCGCAATGCGCTGAACACCAGCGCGTTGAAGGGCGAGTTGCAGCGCATCCGCCACAGTCGCGAGGGCAGGCTGACATTTACCGACCTCGCCAGCCGCAGCCAGGCAATGGAAAATGTGCTTCGGGCTGCGCGAAAGGCGGCAGCATCGACGATCCCCGTCCTGGTCGAAGGCGAGTCTGGCGTCGGCAAGGAGGTCATCGCCCGCGCCATCCACGGCTCCGGCGAGCGCAGCAGCAAGCCATTCGTGGCGGTCAATTGCGGTGCCATTCCCGACAACCTCGTCGAGTCGATCCTGTTCGGCCACGAGAAGGGTGCCTTCACCGGCGCCACCGAACGCCACGCCGGCAAGTTCGTCGAGGCATCCGGCGGCACGCTGTTTCTGGACGAAGTCGGCGAATTACCACTGACGGCCCAGGTCAAGCTATTGCGCGCATTGCAGGAAGGCGCCGTGGAGGCGGTGGGAGGCCGCCGCCCGGTGAAGGTCGACGTCCGCATCATCTCGGCGACCAATCGGCAGCTGCTCGATCTCGTCAAGGCCGGCCATTTCCGTGAGGACCTGTTCTATCGGCTGCATGTGCTGCCGCTGACGGTGCCGCCGCTGCGCGTGCGCCGCGAAGACATTCCGCATCTGCTGCGGCATTTCCTGGCGCGGTTCTGCGCCGAAGAGAGTCGCCCGATAACCAGCATCTCCGGCGAAGCGATGTCGGTGCTGACCCGGCTCGATTGGCCCGGCAATATCAGGCAGCTGGAAAACGCGGTGTATCGCGCCGTGGTCATGAGCGAGGGTGACCAGCTCGGGCTCGCAGATTTCCCGTCCGCCACCGCGCCCGCAGCGCCGCTGCCATCGCAGACGGCGGTCCCGCTGATGGTCGAGCCGTTGTACCATACCACTGCGCCGACCATGGTGCCCGATGCGGCTCCCCTGCTGGCTGCTGCCGGTAGCCTGAGCATGCTCACATCGGACAACGACGTGCGGCCGCTCGAGGACATGGAGTCCGAGATCATCCGCTTCGCCATTGCCCATTATCGCGGCCAGATGTCGGAAGTCGCAAGACGACTCAAGATCGGCCGCTCGACGCTGTATCGGAAACTCGACGAGGCCGCGGAAAAAGACTCGGCGACCACCGACGACGCATAATCTTGCCGCAGCTGTTGCCTCGGACGCACCGATCATGTCGTTGTTGTGGCAGCGGAACTTGAACCGTTGCGCTCTGGCGACACACAGAGCCAAAAGCAGCGCAGAGTATGGGCTGTGACGTTGCAAAGCAGGCGGGTTAGGATCAGTTTGTTTTAAATCGCCCGTCAGGTCAGACCCTGAATCGGGCGATGTATCGTCTGCGTCAAACATTGCTATGTGCAGACGCGCCAGCCAACCTGCAGATGGCCACGGCGAACTTGGGCGCCAGACTGGAACTGCTCCACATCAACCGGAGCAGATTCACGCGAGAGGAGCGAGAATGCGAGACTTCAACAAGAGCCGTTCGGGATTTGACCGCGTGCTGATGGCCGTGGCTGCTACATTCCTGACGGTCTCCGCCGGCGCCGCCTTTGCCCAGAATGTTTCGGCACAGGGCGCCTCGCCGCGCGACAGCGTCTCCGAACTCGCCATCGACGCAGCCGTTCCGCGGCCAGAGCCTGCCAATGTTCCGCCGCCGACCGCAACCGACATCAAGTCGGACACCACCGCTTCCGTGCCGGACGCCGCATCCGCGTCTGAAAAGACGATCGGCGCGACGTCGACCGATGCTCCCAAGGTGACCGAGACCAAGCCCGAAGACACCAAGCCAGCCGAAACAGCCACTGCTCCGGTGGCAACGACTCCAGCAGTGACCGCTCCAGCAGCCGAACCTGCCACTGCAGCTGCGCCAGCAGCCGCGAGCACCGAGTCCCCCAAGGATGAGGCAAAGGACGTCGCCAAACCCGCGTCCACCGTCGCTGCGGCAGACCAGCCGGTCGCCGACAAATTGCGCGATATGTTCGCCAACAAGTCGCCGCGCCTGTTCGATCGCAAGGGCGAGCATGCCGCCGTCGAGAAGTTTTACGCCGCACGGGACTACGCCCCGCTCTGGACACAGGGCGGCATCGCCACCGTCGCCGCCAAGGGCGTCGTCGCGCGACTGAAGGATGCCGGCAGCGAAGGTCTCGACGCCGCCGATTATCCGACGCCGGATTTCACCGCTGCCGGCACGCCGGAGGCACGGGCCGAGGCAGAACTGAAGCTCACCGCAAGCATGCTGGACTACGCCCGGCAGGCGCAAAGCGGCCGCATGCACTGGTCGCAGCTCGACGGCGATATCATGTATCCCGAACACCCGACCGATCCGGCCCAGGTGCTCGCCAATATCGCGACCGCCAAAGACAGCTCTGCTGCCCTCGCCAGCTACAATCCGCCGCATGAGGGCTACAAGAAGCTGAAGGCGAAGCTCGCCGAACTGCGCGGCGAAAGCGAAATGCCGGTGCAGCCGATCGCCGAGGGCCCGGCTCTGAAATTCGTCAAGGCGACGAAGAAGAATCCGAATCCTGCGGTGATGGAGGATGACCGCGTGCCGCTGCTGCGCGCCCGTCTCCACCTCGACGACGCCAAAGCCACCGCCTATGACGCCGATGTTGCCGCGGCGGTGCGCAAATTCCAGTCCGGCAACGGGTTGAAGGTCACCGGCATCCTCGACGACACCACCGTCCGCGCCATCAATGCCCCGAAGCGCGACCGCCAGATCGACACCGTGCTGGTCAATCTGGAGCGCTGGCGCTGGCTGCCGCGCCAGCTTGGCGCCGCGTCGCTCGGCAATGCCTATGTGATGCTGAATATCCCGGACTACACGCTGAAAGTGATGCAGAACGGCGCACAGGTCTGGACCACGCGTGTCGTGGTCGGCAAGCCCGGCAAGCACGCCACGCCGCTGATGACCGAGACGATGAAATACATCACCGTCAACCCGACCTGGAACGTGCCGCCGTCGATCATCTACAACGAATATCTGCCAGCACTGCAGCAGGATCCCACTGTGCTCGATCGCATGGGCCTCAAACTGTCGCGCCGCCCCGATGGCAGCATCCATATTTCTCAGCCGCCCGGAGAAGCCAACGCGCTGGGCCGCATCCGCTTCAACTTCCCGAACAAGTTCCTCGTCTATCAGCACGATACGCCGGACAAGAACCTGTTCTCGCGCGATGAACGCGCCTTCAGCCACGGCTGCATGCGCGTACAGAACCCGGATCAATACGCAGCGACCCTGCTCAACATCACCATGCCGAACGAGCGCTATTCGCCCGAGAAAATGCGCGGCATGTATGGGCGGAGCGAGATCGACCTGAAATTCCCGACCCCGATCCCGGTCAACATCACCTATCAGACCGCCTTTGTGGATGACGCCGGCAAGCTGCAGACCCGCAAGGACATCTATGGCCGCGACTCCCAGATGCTGGCGATCCTGAAGAACGGCAAGGGTAAGGATCTCGAGCAGGTGGTCGCACGCGCACAGCCGAGCTACGCACGGCCGAGGGCCAATATCCCGACGGGCGTTAATTTCGATGGTGCGACTGGACGCAGCAGCGAGCCGTCGTTCTTCGAGCGATTGTTCGGCGGCGGTGCTCCGGCACCGGAGCCGATGGCGCAGCGCCAGACGCGCCGCACCGTCACCCGCTGAGTTGTCGTTGCCAGACTGACACCACGGCTCGGATAGTGCCGGCTCAAAAGCTCCGTCTCCGGACGGAGCTTTTTTAGTTTCTGCGCGGTTGCAAGATTAACCATCGTCCACCTGGAAGGTGGCAGTGGGCTAGTTTTCGCCACAGTCCGCGGGTTAGTCTTGACAGTGGCAGAAATGCCAGCTCGGGGGATGGGTAAAATCGCGTTTTGGCCCTCCTGTTTTAAGGCTCTATTCACCCTCTTTCGTCACACGGGACTACGAGAGAGTTTGAGTAACTGGGGTGGGTCCAACGTGCCGCTTGGCTTCGCGCGTAAAATATCTTGGCGTCCTTCGCGCGCCGGCTTGAATGCCGGCCTGGCTTCGCTGGTGCTGATCGCCAGCGCCAGTTCTGTCCACAACGCCACGGCGAACGGCGAAACCCGCACGCTCTCCTTCTACCACACCCATTCCCGCGAAAACGTCACCGTTACCTTCAAGCGCCACGGGCGCTACGATGAAGACGGCCTGAAGAAGCTCAACCACTTCCTGCGCGACTGGCGCAACCAAGACTCGACCACGATGGACCGACGCCTGTTCGACATCGTCTGGGAGGTCTATCGCGACGTCGACGCTACGCAGCCCATCCAGATCATCTCCGCCTATCGCTCACCGGCCACCAACGCGATGTTGCGTCGCCGCTCGTCCGGCGTTGCGCGCCACAGCCAGCATATGCTCGGCCATGCGATGGACTTTTTCATTCCCGGTGTCGCGCTGGAGAAGGTTCGCATCGCCGGCCTGCGCCTGCAGCGCGGCGGGGTCGGGTTCTACCCGACGTCGGGATCGCCCTTCGTGCATCTCGACACCGGCAGCATCCGCCACTGGCCGCGCATGACCTATGCCCAGCTCGAACGCGTCTTCCCGAACGGCCGCACCGTGCATCTGCCATCCAGCGGCGGCACCATGCCCGGCTATCAACTGGCCGCCGCCGATATCCAGAAGCGCGGCTCCGGCGACAGCGTGACCCTAGCCGGTGGCAAACCCGGCAATCTGCTTGCCTCGCTGTTCGGACGTAAATCGTCCGATGACGAAGACGAGTCGGCGGCGCCAGCCATCGCCCCGACCAAGCCGACGCCGTCCTCGACCGTCGTGGCAGCGGCGCAAGCACCGTCCGCGGATCCGGTGCCGATGCCACGCGCCAAACCGCCTTCGGCCAATGTCCAGCTCGCATCGGCTGACACCGAGACCATCCCGCTGCCGCGCCCCAAGCAGCAGGTCGCTGCAGCAGCCCCGGCGCCGAAGAACGACGGCCGCCCGCAGACGCCTTCCGACATCATCAATGCCCGCGGCTTCTGGGATGACATTCCCGAACCGAAGCAGGCCACTCCGCAGCAGGTTGCGGCCCTCACCGCGCGTCAGGCACTCGATCGCATCGCCGAGCTGGAGCAGCAGCGATCCAGCGGCAGCAACGTCTCCGCTTTCGCCAAGGCGCTGGCCTATGCAGGACCGAGCCATTCGCCCGTCGATCGCGCACATGTGGTTGCCGCCAGTGCCCCGGTGCCGCGCAGCAGTCGCCCGACGGCGCCGAACAGGAATTCAATGGTCGTGAACGACGTCACGACGGTGATCGGGAAGAGCATCGGCCAGCCTGGCCCGGTCGCGATCTCGACGCGCCTGACCGCAGCGTACATTCCTGAGAACCATATCTGGACCCGGGCGATGATCGTCGCACCGAGTGTGACGTCCGCCATGTCGGTTTCGACGATCGGCGACGGTGACCTGACCGTGCTGCGTGCGCATTTCACCAAGCCACAGAACGTCGTGGCCATGAGCTTCTCGGATGATCCACAAGCGGGACTGGTGAGCGATCAATTCACCGGTTCGGCGACGGCACAACTCATCACGACAGGTTTCGCCGTCCGCACCGCATCGCTGCGCTGAGGCCTACCGCATATCGATTTGGTGCCTGAGGTGAATACGTTGCCTGCGACGGGGGCGCCTGGAGCAACGTTGATCCGCCACTCACGGCGGCGGTGCAGATAGCCGCGTGAGGCACACGCGCGACGCCGGTGCTACGGTCGGCATGACCGCGGCGCGAACCCGGATCCGCTCAGGCAGCCCCGCCGATCATATCCGAACCCGCAGCGCTTTGCTCATGTCGATGCCTGACCTGGCACACACTGTCGCACTCGTTGATCCGTTGCTTCAGCTGATCCAGCACGAACAGTCTCAGGGCTGATGACAGGTTGTTGTTCGAGCGCCCGGTATCGATGGTGCCGACCAGTTGCGACAGATTGACCCTTCGCTTTGCAGCAATGGATTTCAGCGTTTCCCAGTACTCGTCCTCCAGGCTCACGCTGGTACGATGTCCAGCGATCACCAGGGATCGTTTCTTGATCAGCGACACCTTTCGGGGGCCTCGAACCGCGTCGCTCAATGGAATATCCTGATTCATGTTTTTATCCCGTAAGGCTTGTTTTCTCGGCACGTCGCGTGCCGCGCTCCCTGGCGATCAATGATCGATGCGATCATGCCTCGATCAATTTCGCAGTTGCCTTAGTCAGGGACGAGGTGTCGCGCCTCAACTGCAGCATGGCGTTGAACAGCTGCTCCTGAAACTTGCGGACTTGCGCGAGCAAAGCGACTTGCTCCGGCCCCGGCTCCATGACCCCCAGCTTTTCCTCGGCATCGAGGCATTGCTGAAACACGGCTTCCGTACGGCAAAGCAAACTGTTCATGCTCATGGTCGCGGCTTCGACCGAAGCCGCGAGGCGCCGTTGTGCGTCGCCTTGCTCGTTGCACCGCAGCTTTACGACATTCGACATATTCGCTCCCTGTTCATTTTCTTTTGCTTGCGATGGTCAACCGACGCGAACGGACTGAAGGAATTTTGCCACCTCGTCCTTCAACCGGGTGCTTTCGCTCGATAGCGATCGCGCGGCACCAAGCACTTGCGACGACGCCGCGCCGGTCTCGGCCGCGCCGCGTTGCACTTCGGTGATGCTGGCGTTGACTTTCTGGGTGCCGTCCGACGCCTGTTGGACGTTGCGTGAAATCTCCAAGGTCGCAGCGCCCTGCTCCTCGACCGCCGAGGCAATCGTGGCCGAAATCTCCGACATGCGATTGATGGTTGAACTGATCTGCCGGATCGCGCCGACGGATTCCTTGGTGGCGGACTGGATGCTCGTCACCTGCTGGCCGATTTCACCCGTCGCGCGGGCCGTCTGTTCCGCCAGCGCCTTGACCTCGGACGCCACGACGGCAAAGCCCCGCCCCGCTTCGCCAGCCCTGGCGGCTTCGATCGTCGCGTTGAGCGCGAGCAGGTTCGTCTGCCCCGCGATATTGTTGATCAATTCGACGACGTCGCCGATTCGTGTTGCGACTTCGGCGAGTTCGACGATCCGCTGATCGGTCCGCTCGGCTTGCGCGACAGCTTCCCGTGCGATCTCCGCAGAGTTCTGGACTTGTCTGCTGATCTCCTGGATCGACGATGCCATCTGCTCCGTCGCGGATGCGACCGACTGCACATTGGCGGATGCTTGCGATGAAGAGCTGGCCACCGAGGTCGCCAGTTCCTGGGATCGGTCCGCGGTCGACGTCAGCACATTGGCCGACGCTTCCAGCTCGCACGACGCCGACGACACGGTTTCGATGATCTCACCCACCGCGCCTTCGAACGTCCCGGCAAGCTTGTTCATCTCGGCCTTGCGTTCGATCGCGGAACGCCGCTCCGACGCGCTAAGCTCTTCCTGGCCGGATCGAACAATGGCCTGCACCGTCTGCAGGTTGCGCAGCGCCTGACCGATCTCGTCGTCGCGCTCGACGGTAATGCGATTGTTCAGAATGCCCTGAGCGATATTGAACATGCCGTGATTCAGATGCGCAATCGGCCCGGTAATGGCGCGTCTGGTCTTCGCGAGAACAAACAGAAGCATACCCGCGCCGACGATGAGCAGCATGGTCAGGCCGACGAGTGTCCGGATGAAATCGCGATCGGCTTCCGCTGCAGCAGCCTTGACTGCGTCACTCTCGCGACCGACGACTGCCGCGATCTTGGCAATCACGTCAGCGCCACCTGCGGACGCACTCCCGGCTTGCCGCTTGTCCTGCGACGCCTCCGCGATCAGCGCCTGGACCTGAACGATCGATGCGGCCTGAATGTCATGGGCCGACCTGGTGCGCGCGGTGGTATCCATCACCGAATAGATGCCGAATGCCGCGATCAAGCACATGAACAAGCTCGCCACGACTCCGATGACGGTCATTCTCGCGCCGATCGACGCCGACATGAATGCAAATATATCGAGCGGCGATTTGCGCCGGATGATGCCGGCGTCGATCTTGTAGTCTTTGGCTTTGCCTTCCTTCAGCAACGCATAGACCTTCTCGGCCTCGCGGCGCTGCTCTGCCGGCAAATTGGTTCGCACCGACGTGTAGCCGACGATCTCGCCGGCCTGCCGGACCGCGGATGCGGTCGCCAGCACCCAGTAGAAGTCGCCGTTCTTGCGGCGGTTCTTCACCGCGCCGACCCAGGGCTTGCCGGCCTTCAACGTATCCCAGAGATTCTCGAATGCCTCAGGCGGCATGTCGGGGTGGCGGATGATGTTGTGCGGCTGCCCTGTCAATTCCTCAGGCGTGAATCCAGCCGCGTCGATGAACTGTCCGTTGAAGTATGTCAGCCGCCCTTTGAGATCCGTGCGCGATACGATGAGCGTTGTGTCGTCGATCGGGTATTCTTGCGTCGTGACAGGAAGATTGGTTCGCATCGTCTATCGCTCCGTCCGGTGTGGCGCTCCTACGCGATATCGTCCTTCACAACGGCACGATATTCGCTCCCTATCGAATCGATATCCTACAGCGCTGGAAGAATCGGTAAGTCCCACGGCTGCCAAACGGGTGTTCTAAATCTGCCAATGCGCTTCTTTCTGCGTTTCGCACGGTGAAACACCGTAGAACTACGGGTCGAACGGAGGCGGCACCGCACGACTCTCCGCAACCGGGCGGATGATATTACCTTTTTTTGCAAGCTATCAGAAAGAGGTAGTTATGAGTCGCGACGATCCGTCGTATTTAAGTTCGTCTAATCGAATCGGTAGCATGACGACCATGCGCGCCCATTCCTGTTTCGGACTTCGCGTCGCGTAAAAGTTGTTCTTCTAGAATTGATACGTGTCACAGACACGACGGCAACGATTTGCAATCGCTTTCAGATCAACTTCATTGCGCGATTTTTTTTCATGCATCACGCCTCGCTACGATCATTCCGTGTTCTGGATACCTGCGATGTAGACGCCGCAAGATCCGTTCTCATCGACACCTACGGGGCAAGAACGTTCAACGTTCGCCCGCGCGATCGATTCAAGGTCAAAGCAAGTATCGTTCAAGTCGGTGGCATCTCGCTGTCCTATTGCGACTACGCATCATCCGTCACACTGAGTTTCCCGGAGGCTCGCTTTATCCGGCAGCACCTCTGTCTTTCCGGCAATGCAGAGATCGCCAGCGGTGGACGCATTCAGGACCTCAGCCAGGATAACTGGTCGGGCATCGTTCCACCGGGCATGAGAGTCGACTACTCCTATTCGGCGAACACCAGACAGCTGGTGATGTGGCTCGATGTGGACAAGCTCGGCAGAAAGCTGAACGCGCTGATCGGCAACAGCCGCGCAACGCCGCCGCAGTGGCCGGGCGATGGTTATGTTCAGCGCGTGGCCCTGGACAGCATGAAACGCGCCGTCGAATTCGTGGTGACCGAGCTCGATACGGCCGGCCAGGTGCCGTTCACTCAATCGGGATCCGTGGAGATCGAGGACTTCATCATGGTGCGATTTCTATACGCCCATGGTCACGACCAGATGCTGCGCCTCAGTGAAGAAGTGCGCTTTGCGTCGCATGCGCAACTCAGGCGCCTGGAGGATTATATCTTCGAGAACTGGCGCGCGCCGCTCGATGTCGAGACGATGGCCGATGTCAGCGG
>SDZE01000433.1 GCA_004173095.1 Bradyrhizobiaceae bacterium | reverse complement strand
ATGCACTGGCCGCTGATCAAGGCCGGCACGCTCGGCCGTGTGATACCGGCCTATCTCGTCGCTTTCGTGCCGACGCTGGCGATGCTGATCGGCTTCATTCTGTGCGTCGAGGTCATCGTGTTCCACATGGTCCATGCCGGCGGGGATTCGCATATCAAGGCCTTCGGCATCCCGTTCGATGCCGAAAATCGCGGAGTCTGGGGCATCGCCGCCGTGCTGCTGTTTGGCGGCTTCTTCATCGCCCTCAAGAGCTGGACAATGATAGTCGCCCGGTGGGATGACGCGCTCAACGAAGCCCGTGCCAAGGGAGTTGCGGCATGAGCAACGCGATCGAACTTCACGGTGTCGAGAAAGCGTTCGGCATCACCAAGGTGATCCAGAACATCGATCTCAAGGTCGCCAAAGGCGAGCGCCACGCACTGATCGGCCCCAACGGCGCCGGCAAGTCCACCACCTTCAACCTGATCAGCGGCTACATGAAGCCGAGCAGCGGCACCATCCTGCTGAACGGCCAGGACATTTCCGGCCTGCCGCCGTTCCAGATCAACCGCCGCGGCCTGTCGCGCTCGTTTCAGGTCACCAATGTGTTCGCCAAGATGACCGTGTGGGAAAACCTGCGCTGCGCCGTGCTGTGGGCCACCGGCCACCGCTACGCGTTCTGGAAGAATGTCGATAACCTGCCGGAGGTGCGGGAGCGCACCGCGCAGATCCTGCAGGACATCAGCCTGGTGTCGCGCCGCGACGTGCCGGCGGGCCTCCTTACCTATGCCGAACAGCGCGCGCTGGAGATCGGCATCACCATTGCCGGCGGCGCCGATGTGATCCTCCTCGACGAACCTACCGCCGGCATGAGCCATGCGGAGACGGAACGCGCCGTCGAACAGATCCGGCGGCTCACCGAAGGGCGCACGCTGTTGATCGTCGAGCACGATATGAGCGTGGTGTTCGGCCTCGCCGACCGGATCTCGGTCCTCGTTTACGGCGAAGTGATCGCCTCCGGCACGCCGGACGAGATCCGTGGCAACAAGAAGGTCAAGGAAGCCTATCTCGGCGAGGAGGCTGCCTGATGCTCGAAGTTCGAGATCTCCACGCCTATTACGGCAAGAGCCACATTCTGCAGGGCGTCGATCTGCATATCGATGCCAGCGAAGTGGTGAGCCTGCTCGGCCGCAACGGCGTCGGCCGCTCCACCACCGTGAAAGCAATCATGGGCGAAGTGCCGCCGCATGGCTCGATCAAGTTCAAGGGGCAGGACATCGCGGGATTGCCGAGCTTCAAGATCGCGCATCTCGGCCTCGGCTATGTGCCGGAGCATCGCGACATCTTTCCGGGCCTGACCGTGCGGCAGAACCTGATGCTGGGCATCAAGGACACGCGCAAACCCGGCAAGTGGCGGCTCGACGACATGCTCGACATGTTCCCGAACCTGGCCGCCCGCGCTGATACGGCCGCCGGCGTGCTGTCGGGCGGCGAGAAGCAGATGCTCACCATCTGCCGCACGCTCATGGGCGATCCGGAACTGGTGATGATCGACGAGCCGACGGAGGGGTTGGCGCCGCTGATCGTGCAGCAGGTCGGCGATCTCATCGCCGAGATCGCACGGCGCGGCGTGGCGATTCTGCTGGTGGAGCAAAAACTCTCGATCGCGATGCGCATCTCGCACCGGGTCTATGTGATGGGCCACGGCCGCATCGTGTTCGAAGGCACGCCGGCGGAATTGAAGGCGAATGACGGCGTGCGGAAAGAATGGCTGGAGGTGTAACCTCTCCCCGCTTGCGGGGAGAGGTCGATGCGCACCTGCGACGCATGTGGGCGTCGGGTGAGGGGAACTCTCCACGCGCTCCGACCTTGCGGAGGGTCCCCCTCACCCGACCGCGCTTCGCGCGGCCACCCTCTCCCCGCAAGCGGGGCGAGGGATCATGCTACTCCCCATATCTCCCCAACCGCTCCAGATCGATCACCGTCACGCCACCATATTCCAACCGCAGCAGCCCCTCTTTCTCCAGCGTCTGCAGGCACTGATTGGCCTTCTGCCGTGAAATGCCGGAGATGGCGCCGATTTCTTCCTGCGTGATGTCGAGATGCTTGTTGGCGTCGCGATACAGGATCGGATTGAACAACGAGGCGATGCAGCGCGCCAGCCGCCCGGTGGCATCCAGCATGCGGCCATATTCGGTGAGCGCGATGAACTGGCCGAGGCGCTCGTTCAGCAGCGACACCAGAAAGCGGTTGAAGCCGACGCTGTTCTCGAACAACCACAAGAAGGCCGACCGCTCCATCATGGCGACGCGACTGTCGCGCATCGCCACGATGTCGTAGCGGCGTGGTTCGTTCTTCAGCACGCTGCCCTCGCCGAACCAGGCGCCCGCGGTCAGGCCAGTGATGCTGACCTCCTTGCCGCTGCGCGAGATCGTGCTGATCTTGACGAGCCCAGACACCACGCCGGTCCAGTAGTCGAACACGTCGCCGCGCATGGCGATGAACTCGTTGGCCTTGAACGATCGCTCGATGATCCCCGCGCGCGCGACCTCGATCTCCTGGTCGGAGAGATCGCGCGCCCAGGCGGCGATCTTCCTCAATTGGTCCGCAGCTATCATTCCACCGCCGCCATCCACCTTGTTGCGACGCAACAAACCATGCCACGCGACAAAATGCCTGACCAATTGTCCGGCGCGAGACATTTCCCACGCCCGGTTTAACGTAGGGAGGATGACCGCGGAAGGTTCATTAGTCGAATGGCCTGCGATGGCCGGGCGCGCTAAGCTCCGGACGTTACCGTGGACGGGATAAAGAGCGCGCCAAGCGCCGTATCTGGGAGGGCATGCGTGACGGTTGCTTTGGAAGTACGCGGCGTATCATTGCGCTTTGGCGGCGTGCGCGCGCTCACCGATGTGAGCTTCGCCGTCAATCAGGGTGAGCTATTCTCCATCATCGGGCCGAACGGCGCCGGCAAGACCTCCATCGTCAATTGCATCTCCGGCCGCTACAAGCCGACCGAAGGCCAGCTGTTCTACGGCGGCCGCGAAATCACCAACCTCAACACCAATGCGCGCCC
>SDZE01000002.1 GCA_004173095.1 Bradyrhizobiaceae bacterium | reverse complement strand
GCCGCCGTGTTGCTCGGCAATGCCGAGGCCGGCAAGCAGGCGGGCCTGAAGCCGCGCGCGAAAATTCGCGCCTTCGCCAATATCGGCTCCGAGCCGGCGATGATGCTGACCGGTCCGGTGGACGTGACGAAGAAAGTGCTGGAGCGCTCCGGCATGAAACTGTCGGACATCGATCTGTTCGAACTCAACGAAGCCTTCGCCTCGGTGGTGCTGCGCTACATCCAGGCGTTCGACATCGACAGTGACAAGATCAATGTGTGCGGCGGCGCCATCGCCATGGGCCATCCGCTCGGCGCCACCGGCGCGATGATCCTCGGCACCGTGCTCGACGAGCTCGAGCGCACCGGCAAGTCGACGGCGCTGGTGACATTGTGCATCGGCGGCGGCATGGGCACCGCGACGATCATCGAGCGGGTGTAGTTGGCTGGAGATGTAGGGTGGGCAAAGCGCAGCGTGCCCACCACCAACCGCTCAATAAAGATGGTGGGCACGGCGCAAGGGCGCCTTTGCCCACCCTACGGGATCCCGGCTTACACGGCGGCGCGGATTTCCACAGGCATCGATAGCAGCGGCACATCGGGCAACGACATCAAGGCAGGCTTGGCAAAATGATAGCCCTGGAAAAGCGAGATGCCGGCAGCGCGCAGCACGGTCAATTCCTCGTCGCTCTCGACGCCCTCGCCGAGCACCTGGATATCCAGCGCCCGTGCAATGCCGACGATGCCGGCAACGATGGCCTGCTTGGCGTTGCTCAGATGGATGTCGCGCAGCAGTTCCATGTCGATCTTGATCAGATCGGGCTGCAGCCGCGACAGCAGGCCGAGTCCCGCGAAGCCGGCGCCGAAATCGTCCAGCGCCGTCAGGAAGCCGAACTTGCGATAGGCATCGACGATCTTCTGCACATGCGCAGTGTCGGTGATGCGCTCATTTTCAGTGAATTCAAACATCAGATTGCGATGGGGGAAATCGACACGCCTGGCCGCGGCCAGCGATTTCTGGATGCAGGCGCTGGGCTCATACACCGCATTGGGCATGAAATTGATCGACAGCCGCAGATCGCGCGACGGGAACAAGCGACCGGCGGTTTCGATCGCCATCACGCGCGCGGCCTGATCGAACCGATAGCGCATCTCCTCCGAAACCTGACTCAACACGCTATAGGCAGATCCGCCATCGGCGCCGCGCACCAACGCTTCGTATCCCCAGACGCGCCGCGCATTGAGATCGACGATCGGCTGGAACGCCATCTTGAATGTGAAGGGAAGAGAGATGTCGTCCCGACATCCGACGCATGCAACTGCCATTCTGATTTTGCCGCTTCTGTTTTCGTGACTGGACGGCATCAGAATACGCGCAATTGCGAAACGATCAGCCTTCGCCAACCTGTATCCGCATTCATCACTACCATACCGTAAAGGAACCCGAGATGACTTACGCGAACTTCAAGGTCGAGACCGACGCCGATGGCATCGCGCTGGTGACCTGGGACATTCCCGGCCGTTCGATGAATGTTTTGGATAGCAAGACCATCGAGGAACTCGGTGCCATCGTCGATGCAACCACCGCCGATGCAGGCGTAAAGGGTGTTGTCATCACATCCGGCAAGGACGCGTTCTCGGCCGGCGCGGATCTGTCGATGCTGGAAGGCATGAACAAGGTCTTCGCCGAAACAAGAAGGACCAAGGGCGAGGAACCCGCGCAGCAGATGCTGTTCGACGAGAGCCGCAAGCTGTCCCTGACGCTGCGCAAGATCGAGACTTCCGGCAAGCCCTGGGTCGCGGCGATCAACGGCCTCGCGCTCGGTGGCGCCTTCGAAGTCGCGCTGGCCTGTCACTACCGCGTCGCTGCGGATAATCCGAAGACCCGGCTCGGTCTGCCCGAGATCAAGATCGGGCTGTTCCCCGGCGCCGGCGGGACTCAGCGCCTTGCTCGCATGCTGCAGCCGCAGGATACGATGCAGATGCTGTTGAAGGGCGATCAGATCAATCTCGCCAAGGCCAAGGCGATGAACATTGTCGGCGCCGTGGTGCCGGCGGCGGATCTGATCACAACCGCGAAAGAGTGGATCAAGGCCAGCGGCAAGCCTATCGCGCCGTGGGACGAGAAGGGCTTCAAGCTGCCCGGCGGCCCGGTCTATTCGAAGCAGGGCATGATGATGTTCCCCGCCGGCAACGCCATCTATCGCCGCGAGACGTTCGACAATTATCCGGCGGCGCGCGCTGTGATGCAGTGTGTTTATGAGGGGCTGCAGCTGCCGATGGACGCAGCGCTGCGCGTCGAGTCGCGTTACTTCGCCAATATCCTGCAGACCAAGGAAGCGGCGGCGATGATCCGCAGCCTGTTCCTGTCGATGCAGGAACTCAACAAGGGCGCGCGCCGTCCTCCGAGCGTGCCGCCGACCAAGGTGAAGAAACTCGCCATCATCGGCGCCGGCTTCATGGGTGCGTCGGTCGGCTACGTTTCCGCAAAGGGTGGCATCGATGTCGTGCTGATCGACCGCGACCAGGCATCGGCCGACAAGGGCCGCGCGCATTGCCAGTCGGTGATCGACGGGCTGATCGCCAAGGGCCGCGCCAAGGACGCCGATCGCGATGCGCTGATGGCGAAGATCACCGCGACCGCGGATTTCAACGTGATCACAGAGTGCGACCTCGTCATCGAGGCGGTGTTCGAGGATCGCGCCGTCAAGGCCGAGATCTACAAAAAGGTGCAACCGCTGCTCAAGGAAGGCGCCATTATGGCGTCGAACACCTCGACGCTGCCGATCAACTCGCTGGCCGAGGAATTTGCCGACCAGTCGAAATTCATCGGCATCCACTTCTTCTCGCCGGTCGAGAAG
This sequence comes from Bradyrhizobiaceae bacterium, assembly GCA_004173095.1. Classification (GTDB taxonomy): domain Bacteria; phylum Pseudomonadota; class Alphaproteobacteria; order Rhizobiales; family Xanthobacteraceae; genus Tardiphaga. The sequence goes on along the minus strand of SDZE01000002.1, from coordinate 10,652 downwards.
ATGATGCTGGTCGAAACCATCGTCGGCAAGAACACCGGCGATCTCGCGCTGGCGACCGCGCTGGACTACATCCGCGTCATCGGCAAGACGCCAATCGTGGTCAACGACTCGCGCGGCTTCTTCGCCAATCGCTGCGTGCTGCGCTTCACCGCCGAAGGCCTCGAAATGCTGCTCGAAGGCGTGCCGCCGGCGATGATCGAGACCACCGCCAAGATGGCCGGCATGCCGGTCGGCCCGCTGTCGCTATCGGACGAGATCGCGCTCGATCTGGTTCTGAAGATCATGAAGGCCACCGAGGCCGATCTCGGCTCGCAGGCGGTGGACCAGGCGCAGAAGAAGCTGATCGTCGAGATGGTCGAGAAGCAGGAGCGGTTCGGCCGCAAGAACGGCAAGGGCTTCTACGACTATCCGCCGAAGGGCAAGGGCTCGAAGGCGTTGTGGAAAGGCCTCGCGCCATTGCTGCCGCAGCCACTCGATCCCGACACCATCGATATTGAGGAGCTCAAGCAGCGCTTCCTGGTGGTGCAGGCCGTGGAAGCTGCGCGCACCGTCGAGGACAATGTGATCGTCGATCCGCGCGAGGCCGATGTCGGTTCGATTCTCGGCTTCGGCTTCGCCCCGTTCACCGGCGGCACGCTGAGCTATATCGACTTCATGGGTACCAAGAACTTCGTCGCGCTGTGCCACAAACTCGAAGCCAAATACGGCTCGCGTTTCACGCCGCCAAAACTGCTGGAAGACATGGCGGCGAAAGGCGAGACGTTCTACGAGCGTTTCGCTCCGAAGAAGGCGGCGGCCTGATCAAACTCTACATGTCATCCCCCGCGAAAGCGGGGGATCCAGTACACACATACGGTACGGTTCTATCACTAACGACAGCTTTTACTGGATCGCCCGGTCAAGCCGGGCGATGACAATGAGTAACGGCAACAATCAGCTAAAGCGCAGCGTTCACTTCACCGCGTTCAAACACCAGGCCAAAATGCCCTTCTGCGCATGCAGGCGGTTCTCAGCTTCATCGAACACCACCGACTGCGGACCATCGATGACAGCATCGGTGACCTCTTCGCCGCGATGTGCGGGCAGGCAGTGCATGAACAGCGCGTCCTTGTTCGCCAGCCCCATCAGCCGCTCATTGACCTGATACGGCTTGAGCAGATTGTGACGCGTCTCGCCTTCCTTGTCGCCCATCGACACCCAGGTGTCGGTGACCACGCAGTCGACGCCCTTCACCATCGCCGCGGCATCATGCGAGAAGGTGATGTCGGCCCCGGACGCCTTCGCCCAATCCTTGAACGCCTTCTTTGGCGACAGCTGCGGCGGGGTCGCGATGTTGAGTTTGAACTGGAAGCGCTCGGCGGCGTGCGCCCAGGACATCAGCACATTGTTGTCGTCGCCGACCCACGCCACGGTGCGGCCCTTGATGGCGCCGCGATGCTCCTCATAGGTCATGACGTCGGCCATCACCTGGCACGGATGCGAGAACCGCGTCAGGCCGTTGATGACGGGAACGGTAGCGTTGTTGGCCAGCTCCATCAGCGAATCATGATTGAGGATACGGATCATGATGATATCGACGAAGCGCGAAAGCACCCGCGCGGTATCGGCAATCGTCTCGCCGCGACCGAGCTGCATTTCGGCGCCGGTCAGCATCACGACTTCACCGCCGAGCTGACGCATGCCGACCTCGAACGAGACGCGGGTGCGCGTCGAGGGCTTCTCGAAGATCATCGCCAGCGTCTTGTTCTTGAGCGGGCGCTCGGGATCGACGTTGCTGCCCTTCTCGCTCTTCAGCTTCGCCTTCATGGCACCGGCTGCATCGAGAATGTTGCGCAGCTCGGCGGCAGATACCGCCGTGAGGTCGAGGAAATGGCGCGGAGACGTGCTCATCACACGGCTCCCTTTTCGTTTGCATTGGCGAGCACAGTGCAGGCCTGTTCCAGACTGGTCAGTGCCTGTTCGATATCGGACTCGGTCACCACCAATGGCGGCAGAAAACGCACGACATTGTCGCCGGCGCCCACCGTCAGCAATTTTTCTTCGCGCAGCGCAGCAACGAGATCACCGGCCGGTACCACAGCCTTGAGGCCGACCAGCAAGCCTTCGCCGCGGACTTCCGACAGCACGGTTGGATACCGATCGACCACGCTGGCAAGCTTCTGTTTCAGCAGCAGCGACTTCTGCTTCACCTGATCGAAGAAGCCCGGCTGCAGCATCACGTCGAGCACGGAGTTGGCCGCCGCCACAGCGAGCGGATTGCCGCCGAACGTGGAGCCGTGCGAGCCGGGCGCCATGCCTTCGGCCGCCGCGGCCGTGACGAGGCAAGCCCCAATCGGGAAGCCGCCACCGAGCGCTTTCGCCAGCGACATCACATCGGGCGTGACGCCGAGCCGTTCATAAGCGAACAATGTGCCGGTGCGGCCCATGCCGGTTTGCACTTCGTCGAAGATCAGCAGGATGCCGTGCTGATCGCACAGCTCCCGCAGCGCCTTGAAGAACGCATTGGACGCCGCGCGCACGCCACCTTCGCCCTGCAACGGCTCGATCAGGATACCGGCGGTCTCCGGACCGATCGCTGCCTTGACGGCGTCGAGATCGCCGAGCGCAACCTGGTCGAAGCCTTCCAGTGGTTTGCCGTAGCCTTCGAGATATTTCGCAGCGCCGGTAGCCGCCAGCGTGCCGAGCGTGCGGCCGTGGAACGCGCCTTCGAAAGTGATGATGCGGCTGCGTTCCGGGTTCCCCTTGGCGAAATGATAGTGCCGCGTGACCTTGAGCGCGCATTCCATCGCTTCAGCGCCGGAATTGGCAAAGAACACGAAATCGGCGAACGAGTTTTCGCACAGGCGCGCGGCGAGGCGCTCGCCGTCCGGGCTCTTGAACAGGTTCGACATGTGCCACAGCTTGGTGGCTTGTTCCTGCAGCGCAGCGACCATGTGTGGATGGGCATGGCCAAGCGCATTGACCGCCACGCCGCTGGTGAAATCGAGATAGCGCTCGCCGGTGGTCGAAATCAGCCAGGCCCCCTCACCGCGCTCGAAGGCAACATCCGCGCGCGCGAAGACAGGCAGCAGATGGGCCTGAGAGATCTGCGAGGATGGTGCGTTGCTGGTCATAACAGTTCCGATCAATCAGTCTGCGGTCCTGCCGATGTCGGGTACAGGTGATGACACGCGTACGACAAGGGACGACGGGCCCTCAAAACGAAACGTGCCGCCCTTCTCGGGCGGCACGCGCGCATTATTCTATGGGGGCTGCGCAGGGTGTCAACCGCGCACTGAGGCGCTGGAGTCACACAAAGTCGCAGAAACTCCAGATTTTGATGCTTAGTTGACAGAAAGCATGTGGATGTGACTCAGCCGACTCTTGCGCGTGAGTCGCGGCATCATGTAGTTTTTGACCTGTCGGATACGACATCTCGTGCGGCAGTAGACCCTTGTACACCATTGGTACGGCGTAAGGCCGGAAGCAGTCATGCCTCCGGTGAGCGCTAAGGGATTCTGACAACGAGGTTTTCAAGGATTTCAAGTCGCGGCGCTGGCCGACCGGCTGACGCCTACGAAGGGATTTTAGCGATGACGGTAATCACATGGACCGACGATCGCGTCGAACAGCTCAAGAAACTCTGGGAAGGCGGCCTGTCCGCCAGCCAGATCGCCGCGGAACTCGGCAACGTGACCCGCAACGCCGTGATCGGCAAGGTTCACCGGCTCGGCCTCTCCGGACGGGCGAAAAGCCCTTCATCGGCTGCGCCGCGCCCGCGAAAGCCGCGTCCGGCCCAGCAGATGGTGCGCATGCCGCGCCCGGTGGCCCGCGGCAACACGGCCCTCGCCCATGATTATCAGGTCGAGATGGAGCCGGATCCGATCTCGGTCGACAACGTCATTCCGATCAGCCAGCGCCTGCAGCTGGTCGAGCTCAACGACGCCACCTGCCATTGGCCGGTGGGCGATCCGGCCACCAGCGATTTCTATTTCTGCGGCGGCAAGTCGGTCGCAGGCGCGCCCTATTGCGCGCACCACTCGCGCATCGCCTATCAACCCGCCAGCGACCGCCGCCGCGCGGCGCCGAAGCCGATGCGATAGGCTCGCACACAGAGCATCAAGAAAATGCCCGGTGATGAGCCGGGCATTTTTGTTCGAACCTCGCCCCGCAAGCGGGGAGAAGGAAGAAAATCACTCCGCCGCCTTGTCGAAGCGGTCGTCGAGGGCGTAGCCGGCGCCGCGGACGGTGCGGATCGGATCGGGTTCGCCGGTCGGATTCAGCAGCTTGCGGAGACGGCCGATGTGAACATCGACGGTGCGCTCGTCGATATAGATGTCGCGCCCCCAGACGCTGTCGAGCAGTTGCTCGCGGCTGAACACCCGGCCCGGATGTTCGAGAAAGAACTCGAGCAGGCGATATTCGGTCGGACCGAGATCGATCGGCCGCGATGCGCGCACGACGCGTCGCTTGTCGCGATCGAGCTCGATATCACCGAAGGCGAGCACCGTGGCGAGGCGCTCCGGCGCTGCACGGCGCAACAGCCCCTTCACCCGCGCCAGCAATTCCGGCACCGAGAACGGCTTGACGATGTAATCGTCGGCACCGGTCGCAAGGCCGCGGACGCGTTCGCTCTCCTCACCGCGTGCGGTGAGCATGATGATGGGCAGCGCTTTGGTCTCCGGCCGCGCCCGCAGGCGACGGCACAGTTCGATGCCGGACAGACCGGGCAACATCCAGTCGAGAACAACGAGGTCCGGCACACGCTCTTTCAGGCGCGTATCGGCATCGTCACCGCGGGCAACCGTCTCGACATCGTAACCTTCGGCGTCGAGATTGTAGCGCAGCAGCGTGGTCAGAGCTTCCTCGTCTTCCACTACCAGAATGCGCGCGTTCATGTGGCTCGTTCCTATCTGTCGTTCAGTCAAAGGCGCGCAGGTCGCAGCAAGCCTCAGCTCACCGGACTTGCAAAGTTGGTCATGTCGCCTTTCGGGCGCTTGTCGATCAGCGGTTGACCTTCGATCATGTAGAAAACCGTCTCCGCGATGTTGGTCGCATGATCGCCGATCCGTTCGATGTTCTTGGCGCAGAACATCAGATGGATGCAGAACGAGATATTGCGCGGATCTTCCATCATATAGGTCAGCAACTCGCGAAACAGCGAGGTGCAGATCGCGTCGATCTCTTCATCGCCCTTCCAGACGGTCATTGCGGCCGGCAGGTCGTGCGCGGCATAGGCATCGAGCACGGCCTTGACCTGGGTGTTGACCAGATCCGTCATGTGCTCGAGGCCGCGGATCAGCTTCAGCGGATGGAAATCGCTGTCCAGCGCATTGACGCGCTTGCCGATATTCTTGGAGAGATCGCCGATCCGTTCGAGATCGGTGGCGACGCGTAGCGCGCCCACGATCTCGCGCAGATCGACAGCCATCGGCTGCCGCTTGGCGATGGTCAGAACGGCGCGTTCCTCGATCAGGCGCTGCAGATTGTCGATCTCCGCGTCGGCGGCCACCACGCGTGCGCCGAGGGCGACGTCGCGGCGGATCAGGGCATCGACGGATTCCGCGATCTGGCGCTCGGCCAGGCCGCCCATCTCGGCAACGAGACGGGTGAGCTCCTGGAGATCGTCATCGAAGGCCTTGGTCGTGTGTTCAAAAGCCATAGGTCAATCCTCTCGCGATTGTATCGCGTCAGCCGAAACGGCCGGTGATGTAATCCTGGGTGCGGCGATCGGTCGGTGAGGTGAAGATCTTGTTGGTCTGATCGAACTCGACCAGTTCACCGAGATACATGAAGGCCGTCGTGTCCGACACGCGAGCCGCCTGCTGCATGTTATGGGTGACGATGGCGATGGTGTAATGGTTCTTCAATTCGTCGATCAGTTCCTCGACCTTGGCCGTCGAGATCGGATCGAGCGCCGAACACGGCTCGTCGAACAGGATGACTTCCGGACGCACGGCGATGGTGCGTGCGATGCAGAGACGCTGCTGCTGACCGCCCGACAAGCTCAAACCGGACGCGTTGAGCTTGTCCTTGACTTCGTTCCACAACGCGCCACCGCGCAGCGCCTTCTCGACACGCACGTCCATCTCCGACTTGGAGATCTTCTCATAGAGGCGGATGCCGAAGGCGATGTTTTCGTAGATCGTCATCGGAAACGGAGTCGGCTTCTGGAACACCATGCCGATGCGCGCCCGCAACAGATTGACGTCCAGCTTCGGGTCCAGAATGTTCTGGTTGTCGAGCATGACCTGACCTTCGGCGCGCTGACCCGGATAGAGGTCGAACATGCGGTTGAAGATCCGCAGCAGCGTGGACTTGCCGCAGCCGGACGGGCCGATAAAGGCAGTCACGCGATTGGCCGCGAGGTTCAGGTTGATATTCGTCAGCGCGCGATTTTCACCATAGTAGAAGTTGAGGTCGCGCACGCTGACCTTCGGACGTGCGTCGCTCTGCATGAGGGACGGGGGCGGCATCGAAACGCTGGGACTGGCGGAAACCGAAAGATCACTCATTTGTATTTCCTCTCGGCGCCGAGAATGCGCGCGCCAATATTCAGGGCAAGGACCGTCAGGGTGATGATCAGCGCGCCGCTCCAGGCGAGCTGCTTCCAATATTCGTAAGGGCTCTGAACGAAGTTGTTGATGGTGACCGGCAGGTTGGCCATCGTCTTGCTGAGATCCAGGCTGAAGAACTGGTTGCTCAGCGCCGTGAACAGCAGCGGCGCGGTTTCACCGGCCACACGCGCCGTCGCCAGCAACACACCGGTGATGAGACCGGCGCGCGCCGCACGATAGGCGATCCGCTTGATCACCAGCGAGCGCGGCAAACCGAGCGCCGAGGCTGCTTCACGCAGCGGATTGGGCACCAGGCCGAGCATGTCTTCGGTGGTACGAACCACGACCGGGATCACGATCACGGCCAGCGCCAGCGCGCCGGCGAGTGCCGAGAAGCCTCCCATCGGTACCACCACCGCACCATAGACGAACAGGCCGATGATGATCGAGGGCGCGGACAGCAGCACGTCGTTGATGAAGCGGATCACCGAAGTGAGTTTGTCGTGCTTGCCGTATTCCGCGAGATAGGTTCCGGCGAGCAGGCCGAGCGGTGCACCGATGCCGACACCGATCACGGTCATGATGACCGAACCGACGATGGCATTGAGCAGGCCGCCTTCCGTTGAGCCGGGTGGCGGGGTGTTCTGGGTGAAGATCTGTACGCTGAGGCCGGCAAGGCCGTTGTAAAACAGCGTGAACAGGATCAGCGCCAGCCAGGTGACGCCGAACAAGGTCGCGCCGATGCAGAGACCACGAATGATCATGTCGTTGCGGCGGCGGGCGAGGTAAATCGGATTGACGGTGCTCATGATTTAGCTCCCTGCCTTCTTTTCGAGGCGCAGCAGCATCAGACGCGCAGCCGACAGCACCAGGAAGGTGAGCACGAACAACAATAGGCCCAACAGGATCAGGCCGGACTGGTGCAAGCCGTCACTCTCTGCGAATTCCGAGGCGATGGCTGCGGAGATCGTGGTGCCCGGTCCGAAGATCGAGCCGGTGATGCGGAACGAGTTGCCGATGATGAAGGTCACCGCCATCGTCTCGCCGAGCGCACGGCCGAGCGCCAGCATGACGCCGCCGATCACACCAACCCGGGTATAGGGAATGACGACGTTGCGAACGACTTCCCATGTGGTGCAGCCGACGCCGTAGGCCGCTTCCTTCAGCACCGGCGGTACGGTCTTGAACACGTCGACCGAAATCGCCGTGATGAAGGGCAGCACCATGATGGCGAGGATCAGCGAGGCATTGAACAGCGAGAGGTAGGACGGCGGACCGGCGAAGATGGTGCCGAGCACGGGCACGCCTTCGAACGCCCAGATGAGGAACGGCTGGAAGTGGTTGGCCAGGAACGGGCCGAGCACGAAGAAGCCCCACATGCCGTAGATGATCGAAGGAATGCCGGCCAGTAGTTCGACCGCCATGCCGATCGGGCGACGCAGCCAGATCGGGCACAATTCGGTGAGGAAGATGGCGATGCCGATGCCGACCGGAATGGCGATGGTCATTGCGATCAGCGAGGTGACCAGCGTGCCGTAGATCGGGCCGAGCGCGCCGAGCACCGGAGGATCAGCTGAAGGCGCCCAGCGCTGGGTGAACAGGAAAGAGAAACCGAATTCCTTGAGGGCCGGCCAGGCGCCGGCGATCAAAGACAGGATGATGCCACCCAGAATGAATAGAACCGACAGTGCGGCGATGCGCGTCAGCCAGTAGAAGATCTGGTCGCCGGCCTTGAATGCGTTGAGCGCCTTGGCGCGGTCATACGGTCCGGCGGCGTCCATCGAAGAGCTCTGTACGGCCATATCTGCCACGCCCAGTCCCCTGTGTTGTTAACTGATACCCGAAACACGACACCCTGAATGGGCCTGTCAGGGCGCGAAGCTCGAAGAAAAGAAATCAATCCGGAAGAAGCGGAGGAGAGATGCCCCTCTCCTCCGCGCAAGAGCTGACGTCTTAGCTCTTGATATCCGACGACCAGGTTGTCTCGATCAGCTTGACCACCGAGTCCGGCATCGGGATGTAGTCGAGCTCTTCGGCAGCCTTGTCGCCCTTTTCGAACGACCACTTGAAGAACTTGATGGCCTCGGCGGACGCAGCTTTGTCGGCCGGGGTCTTGTGCATCAGGATGAAGGTCGCAGCGGTGATCGGCCAGGAAGCTTCGCCCGGCTGGTCGGTCAGGATGACGTAGTAGCCCGGAGCCTTGGCCCAGTCGGCATTGGCAGCAGCAGCCTGGAACGCGGCTACGGTCGGCTGCACCGGCTTGCCAGCCTTGTTGATCATGCCGGCATAGGTCAGCTTGTTCTGCTTGGCGTAAGCATATTCAACGTAACCGATGGCATTCTTGGTCTGGCCGACATTGCCCGCAACGCCTTCGTTGCCCTTGGCGCCAACGCCGACAGGCCACTCGACGGCGGTACCGGTACCGACTTTGGACTTCCAGTCAGCCGATGCCTTCGAGAGATAGTCGGTGAAGTTGAAGGTGGTGCCCGAACCGTCCGAACGACGAACCACGGTGATGGCAGCCGACGGCAGCTTCAGGTTCGGATTGAGCTTGGCGATGGCGGCGTCGTCCCACTTGGCGACCTTGCCGAGATAGATGTCGGCCAGCACTTCGCCCGACAGCACCAGTTCCCCCGACTTGATGCCTTCGAGATTCACGACCGGAACGATCGCGCCCATCACCATCGGCCACTGAACCAGACCGTCTTTTTCGAGTTGCTCGGCCTTCAGCGGCGCGTCGGTGGCGCCGAAGGTCACGGTCTTGGCCTGGATCTGCTTGATGCCGGCGCCCGAGCCGATCGACTGGTAGTTCAGGCCGTTACCGGTTTCCTTCTTATAGGCGTCAGCCCACTTGGAATAGACCGGGAACGGGAAGGTGGCGCCGGCACCGGTGATGTCCGCGGCGAAGGCCGAGGTCGATGCGGCCAGGAGGCCCGCAGCGACGATCGCTTTGAGGAATTTCATGGAGATCTCCAATGTTTCATGAGCGACGCGCCGATGCGCCCGATTGCGCTCACCCGATCGTCTAGGACCAGTCGATTGTGCTTTTATGATAGTGAGATGACAGTTGGATGACGCAGGCAACGCTCTGATATGCTTACGTTTTTGGATTCCAAATAGCTGATAGAAGCCCGTTGGGCTGCGTCTCCGACGACAGCCATAACGGCAGCCAAGCGACCTAAAAGGCATGGCTGAAGGCGTTAACAACATGTTTCCACGCAAGGAATCCGGCCTTCGCCCGCACTTGGCGGTACCATCAGGTCACAGGCGTAATCGAGGCGCGGACCGCCCCGAAAACCGTTTGGCTCGGGTTGGCTCCGCATGCGGCGATTGAAGCAAAAATGCTGATCAGTTCGGGCGAGGCGATCAGACGCCGGGCTCGGCAGTTTTCGTCTGCGGAAACGCGGCTGTGAAGGTCGCGCCGTGGTTGGGCACACTCTCGATCAGCAGCCGGCCACGGTGGCGGTTCAGGATGTGCTTGACCAGCGACAGGCCGAGGCCGGTTCCTCCCTGCGAACGGCTGTCGCCGACATCCACGCGATAGAAGCGCTCGGTCAGTCGCGGCAGATGCTCGGGCGCGATGCCGGGACCGAAATCGCGGACCGCGACGCGAATTTCCGAGGCGCCGTCCGTGGACGCTGCATCCGTCAGGGTCACCTTCACGCGACCACCTGAAGCACCGTATTTCAACGCATTCTCGATCAGATTTTCGAACACGCGCAGCAGTTCTTCGCGGTCGCCCGCGACGAAAACTGTCCCCTCCGGCAAATCCATGTCGATGGTCACGCCGCGCTCGGTGGCCAGCAGTTCCAGACTGTCGCCGACCTGGCGGATGATCGGCAACAGGTCGATCATCGTATCCGGTCGGACATGGGCGGATAGTTCAACCCGCGACAACGACAGCAGATCGTCGATCAGCCGCGCCATGCGCGCAGCCTGGGTGTGCATGATGCCAAGGAAGCGCTCGCGCGCCTTCGGATCGTCCTTCGCGGGTCCCTGCAGCGTATCGATGAAGCCTGACAGCGCCGCCAGCGGCGTGCGCAACTCATGGCTCGCATTGGCGACGAAATCGGCGCGCATTTCCTCAACCCGGCGGATCGGGGTCTGATCATGGAA
>SDZE01000296.1 GCA_004173095.1 Bradyrhizobiaceae bacterium | reverse complement strand
TGGACGTCGAGATAGCCGTGATTGGCGGTCTCGCGGATGGTGGTGTCGAGATCGAGTTCATCGGCAGAGCCGGTGCGCGCGAATTTGCGCAGCCGACGCAACGCGACTTTGATGTTGCGGATGCCGAGCTCGACATTGCCGTCGAGATCCTTGAACTCGCGCTTGTCCCACACCTTGACGGCGCGCTGGTTGCGGCTCTTCTCCTGGCCGATGCGGATGCCTTCGGGATTGTAGCCCTGCGCTCCGAACGGCGACGTGCCGGCGGTGCCGATCCACTTGCTGCCGCCCTGATGGCGCTCCTTCTGCTCTTCGAGCCTCTTTTTGAGAGTCTCCATGAGCTTGTCCCAGCCCATGGCCTCGATCTGCTGCTTCTCTTCGTCCGTCAGATACTTCTCGGCGAGCTTGCGCAGCCACTCTTCCGGGATGTCCGCCTTCTCCATGGCGTCGAGCAGATTCTCGAGCCCTTTGAAGGTCGAGCCGAACACCCGATCGAACTTGTCGAGATTGCGCTCATCCTTCACTAGGGCAGCACGGGAGAGATAATAGAAATTCTCCACCGACTGATCTGCCAGATCGGCGTCGAGTGCTTCCATCAGCGTGAGATACTCACGCAGCGTGACCGGAACCTGCGCATCGCGCAGCGAAGTGAAAAATTGCAGGAACATGCCGGACAGATTGCCCGAGCATGGCCATCCGTCAAGGCTTGGTTGCGAGATGGCTCCGCCATGTTCCGCCGGGTGGCATATGGACCGGCTCGTCGCTACGGCGCCCGGCTGGACCTGCCGGCAATTTCAATTAAAGTTGCGCCGGAAGCACGTCCATCGTGAAACGTGCCTGATGTGATCGGATGAGCGGATGGGTATTCTTGCAGCAATGCTGATCGGCGCCATTGCCGGCTGGCTTGCCGGACTGATCGTGCGCGGCGCGGGTTTCGGCCTGATCGGAAATATGGTGATCGGCATCATCGGCGCCCTGGTCGCCGGCTGGCTGTTGCCACAACTGAACGTGACGCTCGCCAGCGGCACCTTGGGAGCCATCCTCAATGCCACTGTCGGTGCCGTGATCGTTCTTGTGATCCTGTCGCTGATCCGGCGCTAGCGCAGTCAATTCCGCTTCTCACTTAACGCGGTCACTCGCCCACGCGCGTGACTGCATGCCAGCAAACAAGGCCCTGTTTCGATGAAATTTACCGGTACCAAGGACTACGTTGCCACCGATGACCTCAAGATCGCCGTCAATGCCGCGATCGTGCTGCAGCGGCCGCTGCTGGTGAAAGGCGAGCCGGGCACCGGCAAGACCGTGCTGGCGGAAGAAATCGCGAAGGCGCTCGGCGCCCCGCTTCTGACCTGGCACATCAAGTCCACCACCAAGGCGCAGCAGGGCCTGTACGAATACGACGCTGTATCGCGGCTGCGCGATAGCCAGCTCGGCGATCCCCGCGTCTCCGACATCGGCAATTACATCAAGCGCGGCAAGTTGTGGGAGGCCTTCACCCATGCCGAGCGCCCGGTGCTGCTGATTGACGAGATCGACAAGGCCGACATCGAATTTCCGAACGACCTGCTGCTCGAACTTGATCGCATGGAATTCCATGTCTACGAGACCGGCGAAACCATCAAGGCCGCCAAGCGCCCGATGGTGATCATCACCTCGAACAACGAGAAGGAACTGCCCGACGCATTCCTGCGTCGCTGCTTTTTCCATTACATCAAGTTTCCCGAAATGGAGACGATGCAGCAGATCGTCGAAGTTCATTTCCCCGGCATCAAACAGCGCCTGGTGGCCGAAGCGATGCGGATCTTTTTCGAGGTGCGTGATGTGCCAGGCTTGAAGAAGAAGCCATCGACCTCGGAACTGCTCGACTGGTTGAAGCTGCTGGTCAACGAGGACATGTCGCCCGAGCAGCTGCGCGAACGCGACCCGCGCAAGCTGATCCCGCCGCTGCATGGCGCGCTGTTGAAGAACGAACAGGACGTCCACCTGTTCGAGCGGCTCGCATTTCTCAACCGCCGCGAGGTCTGATCCTTCGCGATCCACGGCGCGGGCGTCCGTGCCGTGGATCAGCCCGGTCCGCGGCGCTTCATATCCGGGTGAATGGACGTGCCCAGAATATGCGGCGAACGCCCGATCACGTGCGATGTCGATCCGACGATCAGCGGATCGGCATGATGGACCACATGCTCGTCCTTGTTGGGATAATCCAGCGTCGACAGGAAATGCCGCATGCAATTTAGGCGGGCCCGTTTCTTGTCGTCGGATTTGGTGATGATCCACGGGCAGTCGGCGGTATCGGTGTAGAAGAACATCGCCTCCTTCGCCTCGGTATAGTCGTCCCATTTATCCAGCGACGCGCGATCGATCGGTGACAGTTTCCACTGCTTCAACGGATCGGTCTCGCGCTGCTTGAACCGGCGCGCCTGCTCGTCGCGCGTGACGGAGAACCAGTATTTGTAGATGCGGATGCCGGAGCGGACCAGCATCATCTCGACCTGCGGGCATTGCCGCATGAATTCGAGATATTCACTCGCCGAGCAGAAGCCCATTACGCGTTCAACGCCGGCGCGGTTATACCACGAACGATCAAACAGAACGATTTCGCCGGCTGATGGCAGGTGTTCGACATAGCGCTGAAAGTACCATTGCGTCCGCTCGCGCTCAGACGGCTTCTCCAGCGCGACGATCCGCGCGCCGCGCGGATTCAAGTGCTCCATGAATCGCTTGATGGTGCCGCCTTTGCCGGCGGCATCGCGCCCTTCAAACAGGATGACGATTTTTTCGCCGGTCTCCTTGATCCAGTTCTGTGCTTTGAGCAATTCGACCTGAAGCTTGCCCATGGCCTCGAGATAGGTCTTGTTGGTCATCCCGGTCCGGTACGGGTATTTACCGGTCTCGAACGCATGGCGGATCGCTTCGGGATTGCGACGCTTCTGCGCCGTCGTCATCGCGTCGCCGAGCGTGGCGTGGCCGTTCGTGCCCGCGGCAACATCCGTTGCCATGCCATCCACGACACGCCCATCGGTCGCAACCGGGCGTAATCGTTCGGCGCTGGCCGATTTCTTGTGC